>CAZBFR010000027.1:0-12242 GCA_964491425.1 uncultured Gammaproteobacteria bacterium | reverse complement strand
ATTATCCCGGTATTCTCGGGGTTCTTTTCCCGTTTGGAATTCACGAACGCGCAATCCTTCGTAACTCCGTAAATTATCTTTTTGTCATTTTCCCCTGGGTCGCCGTATTTGTTTGTCTTGGTATCGTGGCGTTACCAAAGCGTGCGCGCCCCTATCTTTTTCTTACTGGAGCGATTTCCTCGTACCTAATTCTTGTTTACGCGAGCTGGGTGTTCTTCGATAACCCGGACAAAACGGTTATCACACTTGGAAATTCCTATATTCGTTACTTTCTCCCGATCTTTGTCTTAACGACACCGTTTATCGCGCGAGCATTCTTTGTTATTGCTCGCGAGCGAACTCGAATCGTCGCGCTTCTACTCGTTCCATTCCTTCTTTCGAGTCTCGCGCTCGTGTTATTTGGGCATGACGGACTATTAAAAACCCGCTCGGTTCTTCTTGAGAATACAAAAACAAAAGAACGCATTTCATCTCTTACCGAGGACGAGTCGCTTGTAATTACCGATTACGCGGATAAATACCTCTATCCCGAGCGAGGAGTCGTGCATCCACTACGAAGCGAACGCACCTACTACTGGATCCCGAAAATGGTCGAAACGGCTCCCGTGTATTATTTTGGCATTACGCTTCCGGAAACGGATCTCGCGTATCTTCGTACGGTTCGACTACAACCTTCGGGACTTACGATTGAGCTTGTCGAAACGATTGGTGCCGAATCGCTTTACCGTATTATTAAGCTATGAGACTCCTTCCTCGCATTGCGATTTTACTCGTCCCCTTTACGCTTTTTCTCGTTTTGTTTTTCATCGATTTACAAATCGACGGTGAACGAAAAGCGAAGCTACGTTTAAACGAACAATCGCCGTTTATTAGTTCATTGTCGCCGTCCGAGCGACTCGAAGGGTGGGTCGTTGTTGACGAGCCCGTCTATTTTACCGTTCGACCTCCGAGTTCCGAGTATGAAACGCTCACGGTTCGCGTTTCCCTTGATCCGCACAACACTCCGCTTATCGAGCTCGGGCCGCTCGCGAATCCGCTCTCGCGTGCGTTTGGCCTTCGCCCCCTTTATAATCAAACGCTCGAAACGCTCGCCTGGCCTCGCGAAGTGTACGCGAACGGCCTTCGCTACTTTACCCGCGACGGGGAGCCGCTCGAGGACGCGGAAAACCTTGCTCTCTATCACGCCGAAAACCCAATCCCATTTCGGATTAAGGGGTACCGCGCCGCCTCGCAAACCCGAACGATCGAAACATCGCTTCGCGGATCCCACCGCGCGGCCACCTATATTAAAAACGAACCGCTCGCGGTCAGCCTTCTCTTTACCGACGTAAATCGCACAATGGGCGAAGATACGCTTACACTTCGAGTGACGAATGAACGGAGCGAGGTGGTACACGAAGTTGTCCTTGTAGACGACGGAAATACAACGAAGAATCAAGAATTTACGGAGGTTCCTCTTACGATTTATCTCGAGGGTCTTCCCGAGGGTCCTTACCGCCTCGAATGGGTTACGACAAGCGACCTGTTTTTGCGTAAAATGACAACCCCTCTCTCGAAACTCGTCTTCCAAAATTCAGTTTCGATAGGGGATCAAGTCGGGTGGAAGGACGAGGAGCTGCGACAAGAACTTATTACAGACGGGAAACAGTTTGCGTCCGACACCCTCCACGTCGAAGGCGTACAAACGATTCGTATCGGAGGCGAGACGCTTCAAATTCTCGCCCCACACGCTACGGCCTACCTTTCAACGACGGAACCGGGACTTCTTCCCGTTACCGTCCCGCGAGGCGACGTAAAGCTTACGACGGACGGAATGTTCGCATTCTCCGCCGACATGTTCTTTAATCCGGAGGGTGCGATCCTTACGGGTTCTACCGACCTCAACGCTCGAAAAATCGACGCGATCTTAACGAGCTATCAATCTGTTTTGCAAGAAAACGGAACAATGATTGCCGAACAGACATTTGCGGTTGCGCCCTATCTCGACGAGGGCGGGGTAATTACGTTCGCGCTTTCCGCGCCCTATCTCGGCGTTGAAGATCGATCCTTTGAGGTGGAGAAAATCGAGGTGGTGTTTAATAAACCTCCGCTTCGCGGAAAGGAATTATTCCGCGCTATTCGAGCGCGTCTCCCGTTTGGCCTCTAATATGCTTCGATTCTCTCTTCTTGTCTCGTTTCTCTCGATCCCGCTCTTTTTCGCTATGGAAGCGGTCCGCCCGGGATTTGTTTCATTTATCATTCCGTTTTATATTCTTTGCGTGCCTTGTATCGTGCTTCTTCTACTAACCCTCTACTATGACAAACCCTGATTGCCTCTTTTGTCGGATCATTGCCGGCACGGTTCCCTCGCGAAAAATCGACGAAGATGAAACGACCTTTTCATTCCTCGATATCGGTCCTGTGTCAAAAGGACATTTTCAAATTATTCCAAAAACCCACGCCGATTGTTTGAGCCACGGGTCCGAAGAAGACGCGCGAGCAATTATGGCTACCGCCCACCGACTCGCCCCAAAAGTGCTTAAAGCGCTCGGAGCAACGGGTTACAATCTTGGGTTAAATCATGGAATTTCCGGCGGACAGGATGTATTCCACACGCACCTACACTTTATGCCTCGTTACGACGGGGTCCCACGCACCTTCGTAAAAACAACTCCGACCACCGAAGAACTTGACGCCGTGCACCGTCTCTTGACCGAATAAGCAAAAAACGGTTAAGTGAGCCTATTATGCAGGTTCTCGTTACCGGAGGGTGCGGATTTATCGGGTCTCATTTTATCCGTGTTTTGTTCGAGCAAAAACCGGACTGGCAGGTTATCAACCTTGACGCCCTCGCTTACGCCGGAAATCTTACAAATACGCTTGATTTGCAAATCGATCCGCGTTACCGATTCGTTTACGGCTCGATCGTGAACAAGCAACTTGTTGAAGACCTCGTTTCGCGCGTTGATCTTGTTGTGAACTTTGCGGCGGAGACGCACGTCGACCGATCGATTATCGACAATGAACCATTTATTTTAACGAATGTTCTCGGAACACAACGATTAATCGACGCGTGTATCAAATTTGGTAAGCGCTTCCATCACGTTTCAACCGACGAAGTGTTTGGCGAACTTGGTCCTACGGACGAAAAGTTTAGCGAATTATCGCCTTACGCTCCGCGCAACCCTTATAGCGCAACGAAGGCCGCGAGCGATCACCTTGTTCGTGCCGGAATCCATACGCATAAACTCCAAGCGACGATCTCAAATTGTACGAATAATTACGGACCGTTTTTGTACCCTGAAAAATTCTTGTCGATCTCGATTACCAATATTTTGGATGGGCAAAAAGTTCCGGTCCACGGCGACGGGACACAAATTCGGGATTGGATTCATGTGCGCGACCACGCGCTCGGAATTCTCGCGGTAATTGATCGTGGGCGGATCGGGGAGACGTACTTGATGGGCGGTAACGCCGAACTTTCGATTCGAGAAACGGCGCAGCGCCTTGTAAGAACGATGGGGGTAACCGACGATATGATTGAGTTTATTAAGGATCGACCGGGACAGGATAGGCGTTACGCGATCGATTTTTCGAAGGTGCAAACGGAGCTTGGGTGGTCGCCGACGCTTACGTTCGATCAAGGGCTTGCCCATATGGTCGAATGGTACCGAAAAAACGAGGCGTGGTGGCGGCCGATTCGCCAAAGCTCGGCCTATAGGCAGTGGTACACCTTACAATTTGGAACGAAATAATATGAAAAAACAAGCGCTTCCAATCGAAGGGGCATTTCTTCTCGAGCCGCAAGTGTTTGGCGACGAGCGCGGATGTTTTTTCGAGTTCTATAACGAAGAAAAGTTCCGTGGCCTTGAACTTTCGTTTACGCCAAAGCAGGCAAATTTTTCGCGGTCCGCGAAGGGGGTTTTACGGGGGCTTCATTTCCAGCATCCTCCAAAGGCAATGGGGAAACTTGTCCAGTGTACGAGCGGAGCGATTTTTGACGTTATTGTTGATTTGCGTAAATCCTCGCCGACGTACCTACAGTGGGTTGGCTTTGAACTTTCGGCACAAAATCGTCGGATCATGTTTGTTCCGAGCTATTGCGCGCACGGATTTTTTGCGTACGAGGATAGCGACGTATTGTACTTAACCAGTGAAACGTTCGATCCGGCGCTTGACGCAAATATTCGATTTGACGAACCGGAGATTGGGGTTGAGTGGCCGCTTTCCGGAGCACCGATTCTTTCGGGTCGCGACGAGAAGGCGCCGAGACTTGCCGGCGCAAATATACGATTTTAATATGCGCGTTTTAGTTACGGGAGCGGGAGGAATGCTTGGACAAGAGATTGTTCGCGTATTTGAATCCGCGGGACACGAAATTATCGCGACCGATCGAACGGAGCTTGATATTACGAATCGTTCGGACGTGTTTGCGTTCGTTGCAAAAAACCGCCCGCAAGTAATCGTGAACACCGCCGCGTACAACCTTGTCGACCGCGTTGAGGACCCGGCGTTTTTTGACCTTGCGTATTCGGTAAACGCACTGGGCCCAAAGTATCTCGCAGAGGCGGCGAAGGCTTACGAGGCACGCTTTGTACATTATAGTACCGACTATGTGTTTGAGGGGACGAGGGTCGAAGGGTACCGCGAGTACGATCTTCCGCGTCCGATTTCGAAGTATGGCGAGACGAAACTTGCAGGCGAAGTGTTTGTACAAATGGCGAATATAGACGCGCTTATTATTCGACTTTCGAAACTCTTTGGAAAACCGGGAGCAACCGAAGGTTCGAAGGTGAGTTTTGTTGCGATGATGCTTAAACTCGCGAAAGAGAAGCCGTCTCTTACGATCGTAAATGAAGAAGTCGGTTGTCCAACTTATGCTCCGGATCTCGCGGAGGCGACATTCCAACTTATTTTAGAAAAAGCAAAAGGTGGTGTGTATCATCTTGTGAATAGCGGGAAACCGGTTACTTGGTATGAATTTGCCGAGGAAGTGTTCGAGCTTGCAAGCGTCACGACGCCACGAACTCCGGTTTTGTCCTCCGCTTTCCCTCGTCCGGCGAAATGTCCAAAATTTGCCCCACTTCTTAATACGAAAACAGCCCCGCTTCGCCCAAGAATCGAGGCTCTCCGCGAGTTTTTAACGAAGATGCAGGCGGTTTAGAAGTGTGCTAGACTGGCAGGGTATGAAAAAGAGCCAGTGGTTCCTTCTTGCCGGTTGTGCGATTCTTTTTGTTCTCGGCTATCAATTTGGCCATGTTACTTCAAAAAATCCCGTTCCGGAGGGGGAGGGGAATGTCTTGAATCTTGGAACGGTTCGAAGCGAAGATGTTGATTTTCGCGAGTTTTGGAACGCTTGGGCGCTTATTAAGGACGAATATGTCCACCAACCCGTTTCCGAACGCGACCTGTTTTACGGGGCGATGCACGGGCTTATCGAAGGGCTCGACGATCCGTACTCCGTCTTTTTTACGCCTACCGAGGCCGAGGAGTTTAACCAAGAGGTCGCGGGAACGTTTTCAGGGATTGGTGCGGAGATCGATACAAAGGAAGACAATATCGTTATTGTTGCACCGATTAAAAATAGCCCGGCGTCAAACGCGGGACTTCGCGCAAACGATTTAATCCTCGCGATTGACGAGACGGATACGTATGGGATGTCGGTTAACGAGGCGGTTTCGTTAATTCGTGGAGAGAAAGGTTCGACCGTAACGCTTACAATTTTTCGAGAAGGGACGGCAAAGCCTTTCGATGTAAAGATTGTGCGCGACGAAATCACGATTGAGAGTGTCGAGTACGAAATGCGTGCCGATGGAATTATGGTGATTTCGATCCATATGTTTAACGAGGATACAACGCGCCTATTTACAAAAGCTGTGCAGGCGGTAAAGAGCGAGGGAGCGAAAGGAATTGTTCTCGATCTTCGCGATAACCCGGGAGGGCTTCTCGATCAGGCGATTAACGTTACCGGTTTTTGGACGGGAAATCAGACCGTTGTGATTGAAAGAATGCAAGAAAAACAAGAAGCCTATTCGGCGGGAAGTGTTGCGACGCTTGCCGGTATTCCAACCGCGGTTCTTGTAAACGGCGGGTCGGCCTCGGGATCCGAAATTCTTGCGGGAGCGCTCCAGGACTATGGACTTGGATATCTTATCGGAGAGCAAACCTATGGAAAGGGAACGGTCCAACAGCTCCATGATCTTAAGGATGGTTCGGCAATTAAACTTACGATCGCCGAATGGTTAACGCCAACGGGACGGTCGATCCATGAAGTTGGAATTGAGCCAAATGAAAAGATTGAGTACACCGAAGAACATGCAAAACAAAACGCCACACCACAACTCGACGCGGCAATCGTTTACCTCAAGGGGCAAATCAACTAAGGAACACGCGCGAAAAGAAGTTTCCGCCGGCGGGCTCGTTTTTAAACGAACGCGTCGTGGGCTTCTTGTTGCCATGCTTAAGGATTCGTTTGGACAGTGGACCTTTCCAAAGGGGCATGTTCGTCGTTACGAGAGACTCGAAGAGGGGGCGGCTCGCGAGGTGCGCGAAGAGCTTGGGATTGAGGAGATGATTTATCGGTGTGAGCTTGGATCGATTGATATTTGGTTTCGAGATCGATACGTTCACAAAGGCCGGTTGATCCACAAATTTATCCATTATTATCTCTTTGAAGCGAAGCCCGAGACGCGTTTACGCGTTCCAAAATCGCAAAAAGTAGGTGAAAAGATTCACGCCGTGGCCTGGATCCCGATCGAAGAAGTGACGGCGCGATCAAACTACAAGGATATGAAACCGATTATTAAAAAAGCGTTTGATTATCTTAAAGAGCAAAATAAACTATGAAAGTCATTTTACTCGAGAACGTTGAGCGGATCGGACTTAAAGGTGAAGTAATCGAAGTCGCGGAAGGTTACGCGCGGAATTTTCTTTTTCCGCAACACCTTGCGGTAGAGGCAAGCGAGCACAAACTCCACCAAAAAGTGGAGCAAGAAAAAGCTGGCGCGCGGCGAGAAAAGAAGGTGGAGGCTGCGGAACGGGAGCTCGCAAAATCGATCGACGGGCTCGAGGTCGAGATTCTTGTAAAAGCTGATAATGGAACACTTTACGCCGCCGTTACCGCAAAAGATATTGCGAAAGCTCTAAAAGATATGGATATCAAAGTCGACCCGAAACAGATTGCGTTTGAGGGGGCGAAGGAGCCGGGGCAGTACGAAGCGGTTGTAAACTTCGATTCGGGATACGACGCGGAACTTACAGTCATCATTGAAGCAGAAGAATAATATGAAACATCGGTATCTATTTATCGTAGGAGGAGTCATGTCGGGAGTTGGGAAGGGAACGTCGAGCGCTGCGCTCGGACTGACCCTTAAGGCTCGGGGTTACAAAGTTACTGCGATAAAAATAGATCCGTATGTAAACGTGGACGCCGGGACGATGAATCCGGTTGAGCACGGAGAGGTGTTTGTAACGGTTGACGGCGACGAGACTGATCAAGATATTGGGAACTACGAACGGTTCCTCGATATTGATATTACGCGTGATAATTACATGACGACGGGGCGTGTGTATCAAAGCGTGATTGAGCGGGAGCGCCGGGGGGATTATCACGGGAAATGCGTCGAAGTTGTTCCGCGTGTGCCGGAAGAAGTGATTGCGCGGATTGAACGCGCCGCGGATAAAGCGAAGGCGGATTTTGTGTTAATCGAGATCGGGGGGACGGTTGGGGAATATGAAAATATTCTGTTTCTTGAGGCGCTACGGATGATGCGAATGAAGGAGCCCGAGGCGGTAAAGACGATTCTTGTTAGTTACCTTCCGATTCCGCCGTCGATCGGGGAAATGAAAACAAAGCCGACGCAACACGCGGTGCGCGAGATTAATCGTGTCGGAATTGTTCCGGACTTTATTATTTGTCGGTCGGAAGCGGAGCTTGACGAGCCGAGGCGCGAGAAGCTCGGACGGTTTTGTGGGGTTCCGAAGGATCATATTATTACGGCGCCGAATGCGCGTTCGATTTACGAAGTCCCGCTCAATTTTGAACGACAGAAGTTTGCGGAAACGGTTTTGCGCTCGTATAAAATGAAATCTAAGCCGGCGGACCTCCGCGCCTTTGAAAAACTCGTTAAGATGATTACAACGGTGAAGAAAGAGGTGCATATAGGGGTCGTTGGAAAGTACTTTTCGACCGGCGATTTTATTCTCTCTGACGCTTACCTTTCTGTTCTTGAAGCGATTAAACATGCCGCTTGGGCGACTGGGCAAATGCCAAAGATCGAATGGTTAAACGCTGAGGAATATGAAAAACATCCCGAGAAACTCGCGGAGCTTAAGACCTTCGACGGGATTCTTATTCCGGGTGGGTTTGGGTCGCGCGGGATCGAGGGAAAGATTGCGGTGATTAATTATGTCCGCGAGCATAAAATTCCGTATCTCGGCCTGTGCTACGGAATGCAGTGTGCCGTAATCGAATTCGCGCGGAATGTCTGTGGGCTTAAGGACGCGCAAACAACCGAAATTAAACCGAAAACAAAGGCGCCGGTGATCCATTTAATGGATGATCAAGAAGAAAAACTTGAGGAGGGCGGGATCGGCGGAACGCTTCGTCTCGGTTCGTATCCGTGCGTTCTTAAGAAGGGGACGGCTTCGCGAAAGGCCTACGGGGCCGATTCGATTAGCGAACGCCACCGCCACCGTTTCGAATTTAATAATGACTACAAAGAGGTGCTCGAATCCGCGGGTCTTGTTATCGCGGGAACGTCGCCCGACAATCGTCTCGTCGAAATCGTTGAAGTTAAGGATCACCCGTTCTTTGTTGGCGTACAGTTTCATCCCGAATTCCAATCGCGTCCATTGTCCCCACACCCGTTGTTCCTCGGCTTTTTAAAAGCGGCGAAGGGTAGGGGCAATTAGTATCCCCCCCCTCGAGGTCGATTACTTATACACAGGTCATTTTGTACCATTTGGTACAAATTGTACGATTTCGTACATTTTGATCGAGTTGCCGTTGTTGGTATTATTTTGCGATTCGAGGAAGGAGGGGCGAAAGTCGCGCGAGGATTTCGTAGTCGATTGTACCGAGGCTCGCTCCGAACTCGGTTGCCGTCATATTCGCCTTGCCTTGCTCGCCGATAAGGACGACCTCATCGCCAATCCGAACATCTTTAAGGTGCGTTACGTCGGCGACAAGCTTATTCATAGAGACACGCCCAAGAACGGCGCACCGAGTTCCGCCGATAAGGACCGCCATGATATTTGACCCACGTCGGTCGTAGCCATCCGAGTAGCCCTGTGGGATAAGGGCGATCTTTGTTTCGTGGTCGGTTCTATGGGTTAGTCCGTAGCCAACGGTATGATTTTCCGGCAGTGTTTTAATCGTTGCAATATGGGTAATCCAACGGAGTGCCGGTCTAAGCTCAAGGTTTGAAAGGTGAGAAAGATGCGAAAGATGTACCGCTGGCCAGTAGCCGTAGATACCGATTCCAAGCCGAACAAGGGTACAGAACGAATCTCCCGTGTCTTCAAAAATCATCGTTCCGGCGGTGGAAGAATGATGAATATGAAACTCTGTAAATCCCGCGTCGTTAAACGCGTTGACGATGCCGCGAAGTGTCTCAACCTGTGCTTTTGCGTGTGACGGGTCTGTCGTATCTTCGACGTTTGCAAAATGGGCGTAAACGCCGGCTAATCGCACGTTTGCGCAGGCGCGTATCGCCGCGATCACTTCACGCACTTCACTTGGCATAAAACCTTCGCGTCCAAGTAAGCAATCAAACGGAATATGTACCGACTGCACGACGCCGGCTTTTTCCGCGAGCTTGTTTACATTCGCGAGCTGATCAAACGAAAAAATTCCGATTTCGGTGTTTGTTCCAATGATCTCCAAAAGTTCGAATTCTTGAACATAACCGAGAACGAGAAGCGGCCTATTTGTCACCGGTCGAATTCGGCGCCATTCCTCGATATCGTCAATTTGAAAATAATCGACCTCCGCTTCGAGCGCCTTTGCGACGAGTGTATCGCCGTGCCCGTACGCGTTCGCCTTAATTACCCCTGCAACCTTCTGCCCGCCCTTAAGCTCCGCGCGAAGTGCTCTTACGTTCGCCCGCAAAGCTTCCGTGTCGATTTCGAGGTAGGAGAGGGGGGTTTGCATACTGCTTAAGGGTAGCAATGTTGGAATAAACAAACAACCCGCGACGCGCGTTGCGGGTTGTTCGCGCGTGCGGGCTAGTGGCGGACTGGCCGTCAAGGAATTCGGAGATCGGGTCTTGTCTCTGCGAATTCCTTCCACGGCACGGAGTTGGCGAGGAAGCGCTCCTCGATCATCTTGAGTACTTGGGGCCGTTGTTCTGCCAGGATGCGGTTGATGTCTCCATCATAGTTGTGACGGTAGGTGCAAATGATCCGGGTGTTGAGCTCGTAGGCGTGCTCGGCGACCGTCTCATCCGTGATTGACGGATCGTCGGCCATGGTCTGAAGCTGCTCAAGGCCTTTATGAGCCTTCTCGAATTCGGACCAATCCATAGTACCTCCTTTGTGGTTGACTTCCCTCTAGAATATAGGGAGAAAACCTGGTAAAGTCAAATATTGTAGACCTATGTCTTTATCTCGTCTCGATCGACTCGCCCGCAACCCACGCCTCCTCTTTTGGGCCCGTGCATTCATGGAGCTCAAAATGCTCAACGCCATCGTCAACCTTTTTTATTTAACCCGTGGGGTATCGATCGAAGAAATCTTTTACTTGACTATCGTCTACTCGGTCGGAACGCTCCTTTTTGAAATTCCGTCCGGTTATCTCGCCGACTGGTTTGGTCGCAAGCGCCTCCTTATCTTTGGCATGTTTATCGTGATCGCGTCGCTCGCATGTACTTTCTTCGCTCAAGGATTTTGGGAAATGGCGCTAACGCTGATACTTTTATCCCTCGCCGACTCCTGTTTTTCTGGAACGGGCCAGGCGCTTATTTACGATTCGCTTAAAGAGCTCGGGCGTGAAAAAGAGATGTCGGGCATTTTTGCGCGTATCGAGTCCTCCCGCCACCTCGTAAAACTTTTTGCACCAACAATCGGAGCCCTGTTTGCCGCACAACTCCTCCCGTGGCAATTCGATGTGCTAATCGCGATTAATATTCTCTTTGTTATTTTCGGGCTAGCATTACTCTTCGCTCTTGAAGAGCCAAAACGTCACGACGAACTTGCGAAAACCGAATCGCTCGTCTATCTCGAAACGATTCGCGCCGTCTTTTCGCATCCATTTCTCTTACGCTCGGCGATGAACTCTACGCTGATTTTTATTGTTGCTGTTATCACTTGGCGTAGCTATCAGGTTATTCTTGAATCGGTTGGGATCTCGATTTTCCTCCTCGGTATCTTTTATTTTTGCATGCATTTTTTCGTCCTTCTTGCGAAATGGAACTTCAAAAAATTGCTTAGCTATATTTCTATTACAACGCTCCTTCGCGGAAGTTCTATTGCCCTGCTCATTCTCACGCTTCTCGGGGCTATTGTTCATGTTCCCGCACTTCTTTATATTACCTTGCTCCTCACGATCATTTTCTGCGATATTCGCGCGCCGCTTTTTGCCGAAGCGGTGAATCGCCGAATTGCCTCGCACCACCGCGCGACCACGCTCTCAAATCTTGCTCTAATCAAGGCGCTTATCGACATTCCGCTTCTCTTCCTCGCCGCGCATCTCGCAAAAATTAACGTTCAATATCCGTTGTTCATTGGGTTTGGCCTTGTCATTGTCGCCGTAACCTTTTTCCGGATCAAGAGTACTGAAATTGAAGTGGATTAGCAACGGGCATTTGCGTTTTTGGCAACGATACGGTAATATTCTTAGTCGCCACTCCGGCGAGTACTTGGAGGGATCGTGTATAGGGCACTTCTTTATCTTCTTGGGGTAGCGGGGATTGTCGCCACCGTTTTCGGACTGTTTTTCGGCGCGAAGACGCATTGGAGCGATCGTGAGCAGATTACGATACTCCAGACTCTCCGCACGGAGCGTGATCTCGAAATTGAGACGCTTCGGTGCAAGGTTGAGGAGCTGGAGCACATCGTTCTTCACGGGGTGCCGCCTCCCGAATACTTTTACGACCAGCGATTTGGACGAATCCCATATTCGTATCGTCACGGGTGTTTGGAGTTACTGCGGGGCGAATCTCGACCGTGGATGGAGGAGAGCGGCCCCGCGTAGTGGCGTCTGCTCGTCGTGCCCGTCGTGACCTCGAAAGGTTGCGGCGGGCGTTGTGTAAAATGAAAACAAA
>CAZBFR010000026.1:0-12804 GCA_964491425.1 uncultured Gammaproteobacteria bacterium | reverse complement strand
TACCAAATCTGACGACTGATATTCCAGTCGCGCAAATTATCGATCCAGTGGAAATAGGTTTTCTCAAAACGATCCGGCAAAATTTCAACTCCACCGCCACGAACCGCATCGATCATTAACTGCTTGAGCGACTTTCCGTCGCGAGATGCAATCGGTTTATTTACATCGATAAACCACTGTTCCATTGGAAGCGGCTCGATCGCTCCGCCACTTCGTTGCGCGACCGATAGATTTTGTACGGTCTCCTCTTCTTTCTCAAGAAGGCCATTGTCACGAAGCCAACCCGCGATTGTCTCGCGCGCCTCAAGCGTCGTTTGTCCCGCGACGAGTGGTCCCGCTTCTTCCGTCATTCTTCCATCGCGCCCAATAACTGTAATTGAAGGGAGTTTATGCGTTCGAGCGATTTCGTCGTCGGTGACGGAGTGTGCCGGCGTGACGCCAAGAGCCCCCGTTCCAAACGCTTCTTCGACATGCTCGTCTCCAACTATTTTGATCGTAAGCGCTTTCCCGGCAAAATCGGCAATCTCAAACGTCTGTCCGATGTACTCTTTCCATTTACCCTCGGGATGCACCGCAACCGCCGTATCTCCAACCTTTGTCTCAGGCCGCGTCGTCGCAATCGCAATCGGAAAATCTTTCGAATACTTGAATGTGTAGAGCTTCGCGTTGACCTCTTTATGCTCAACTTCATCATCACTCACCGTCGTTTGCCCCGTCGGATCCCAGTTGACGACGCGATGCCCCTTGTAAATAAGGCCATCCTCAAACATGCGCTTGAAGGCTTCGTTCACCGCCTCGTTGCGCTTCGCGTCGAGCGTGAACGCCTCGCGAGACCAATCGACGGAAGCTCCCATCTTCTTCATCTGACCGACGATCGTATCGTGCGATTCCTGCGCAAATTGATCCACGCGCTTTAAAAATGCCTCGCGGCCAAGGTCATGGCGCGTCGTCCCCTCTTTCTCGATCATGAGTTTCTCAACCTTACTCTCGGTCGCGATCGAAGCGTGGTCAGTCCCCGGAAGCCAAAGCGTCTTTCGTCCCTGGAGTCGCGCAAAGCGCGCCATCGCGTCCTCAATCGCAAGCATCACGGCGTGGCCCATGTGGAGCGTTCCCGTCACGTTTGGCGGAGGAAGGACAATCGAAAACGGAGGCAACGACGGATCAACATTTCCTTGCGTATTCGGATTAAAAATCCCCGATTCTACCCATTCTTTATAAATCTGTTCTTCATGATCTTTCGGATCATACGCTTTCGCGAGCTCTTTGGCCTCTTGCATACATGAAAAAAGTGTATCGAAATTGCCGATTTTACGCAATAAATCTTTGTTTGCGGGAGGAGGGTGCCCCTTTCCCAATTTTGGCAGGCGATCACTTAGAGTGATCTCTATTTTTTCATTTTTCCCAACGTTTCTCCTGGATCTTGAGATCACACTAATTAACCGCATACGATTTTTGAGATTGTGTGTCCCCGTCCAAAAAACGAATCGCCCCGCGACCTGTGAAGGCGCGGGGCGTGAGACGAGCTACGCGGACTACCTACGACCGCGACCCATACCGTACTGACGCAGAGCGTCAATCGGGACCCAGGGTGCGGGTGGATCCGGGATACGTGGGAAGGCCGTCGAGAGCGGGGCCGGAAGGTCCATGTCGAAGTGGAGGCTGATCTTGTACCTCCTCGACCACTGGAACAGCTTTTCCTCCATGTCCCGAAGAAACGCCTTATCATGCCAAAAGTCGATCGCGACCCGAAGGAGTTCGAGATCCCACCGTGCCTGACACAACGCCCCGACTGTCGTCTTTTGGAGCGCGGTGAGGAGGTTCGTTTCTGCAGGAGTCCAAGCGATGACCGCTACCCCCTTCGAGAGAAGAGCGAGGTACTGGTTCTCGTCGAGAACGCGCATGCGCTCAAACCGCGCGCAGATTCGAACCGTGTAACGACTAAGGAAATCGAGAGGATGACCCGCGAGCCTAGCATGCTCCGAGCGGAACTGCTGATGCGCACGTAGCAACTGTCCCTGCTCTCGCTCGTTCAACCGACACTCCTCGGTAACGGTTCGGAATCCAGGGATAATTACATGTCCCCACTGATAGTAGCCGTTTTGGTCGAGCTTCCTCCGAAGCGGGTTTGGCAAACTCCGAAGCGAGGTTCCAAGAACCGCCGTAACAACCAACCAATCAACCTTTTGTCCCATACTTCCTCCAAAGATGGACCGGTAACTCTACCCCAATATTGACACTTTTGCAAGCCAAGGTTAAGGTACGCTATCACCTTTTCTTCATGTCCCTCAAAAGTAATGAACAACTCCTGCCCCTGATTGAACGCGCGACCGAGCCCCTTATCGTTCTTCCGGCTGTCCTTACCCCTGACGCGATTGCGACCGCGACCGCTCTTTCCTTTTTCCTTTCAAAGCTTAATAAAAAGGTAACGATCGCTTCGGCCGGAGGCCCTGCTCCAACAAACCTTGCCTTCCTCGAACTAAAGGAACCGATTGCTGGCGACCTCGCACACCTTCGAAAAATGACCCTCCTTGTAAACGCCTCGGAGACGAAGGTCGACCACCTCTCGTACTCGGTTGAAAACGGCGTGCTCGCGATCCACCTCCAACCAAAATCCGGAATCTGGAAAGAAGAGGATGTCGTGATTAAAACCGACAGCTACCGGCACGACCTGATTTTCTCGATTGGCGCAACGACCCTTTCGCAACATGGCGCGATTTTTGAAAACTACAAAGACTTTTTCTTTGATACCCCGGTCGTAAATATCGACCACACGATTGAAAACGAATTTTACGGACAAGTTGATCTTGTCGACGTAAACGCCGTTTCCTCTTCCGAAGTATTGTTCGCCGTCCTAAAAGACATCGACGCGGGAATTATCGACGAGAAGATCGCGACAGCACTTCTTGCGGGAATGATCGCAAAAACAAATAGCTTTAAGTCGCACCGCGTGACGCCAAAGACCCTTAAAGTCGCGGGTGAACTTATGGCGCTCGGGGCAAACCGCGATTTGATTATGGAACGCCTCTACAAGACGCGTTCGGTTGAGACCCTTCGCCTTTGGGGACGCGCCCTTACTCGCCTTCAAAGCGATAAAGAACGTGGAATTACGTGGACCGCCCTTACAAAACAAGATTTCGTTTCCGCGAAAGCCGACGAATCGGCGCTGAATAATATTCTCGAGGAACTAATCGCGACTTCGCCCGACGCAAAAGTCTCGCTCGTCTTTTTTGAACATGGTACGGACGAAATTGAAATTCATGTCCGCGCCGAGCGTCCACACGACGCCCTCCTTCTTGTCGCTCCGTTTGGCGCTTACGGCGGTCGCGAATTTGCCGAAGCCCGCCTTAAAAATACCGATCTTCTCTCCGCCGAAAAACGTGTTGTTGAACATGTCCGCAAAACCGTGGATGAAATCGCCCGCTAACGGAAAATTTTTGGTATACTTCCGTCATGCACGCTCCGCATTTATTTCGGCACGCTAATTTTTCACTCGCGCCAGAGCGTCGAGTCACACAATTCTTACAGGGGGAGGAACGTTTAACGTGGACCTCACTCCTCTTTTCAGCGTTTCCAAACGCGCAAATTTTTCTTGTTGGCGGGACGGTCCGCGATCTCCTTCTTGGACGTCTCCCGAAAGATCTCGATCTCGTTGTTCGCGGAGTCCCTGAGGAAGATTTGTATTCATGGCTCCTCACACACGGTTCAGCGGAGCGCATAGAGAAGTTCGGAACGTATAAATTTATTCCCCACGGCGCGCGAGTTCGAGAACCGATCGATATCGCGCTTCCTCGTCGTGAGTTTTTGGGACCGGATCATAAAAGCGGGCGAAACGACATGAAAATCGAGTACGACGAAAAGGTGACGATTAAAGAAGATTTGTCGCGCCGAGATTTTACGGTAAACGCAATGGCTTTTGATTTAGCGGAGGGTCATCTTATCGACCCATTCCTTGGAATCCGTGATCTTGAGGAAGGAATGATTAACGCCGTCCTTATCCCGGAGCAACGATTCTTTGAAGACGCGACGCGAATTCTTCGCGGACTACGCCTTGCCTGCCAACTCGGCTTTGCGATCGAGCACGGAACATGGGAAGCGATGCTCGAAGGTCTCCCTCTTTTAAATACAACGGTCGTAAACGACGAAGGAAAATATCAGTATCATGTTCCTCGGTCGACAATCGGTCGCGAATTTCTTCTTGGATTTCTCGAGCATCCCGTCCGCGCAATGCGCCTTTGGGCAGAAGCGGGTGCCCTCCACCTCTACCTTCCGGAACTTGCGATTTTTGACGGCGAGGATGATTTTGAAACGCATGTCGCCGAAAAAACACAGCGCCTTCTCCACCTCCTTACAAACCGCCAACTCCTTGCGCACTACGAACTAAAGCGGGCTCCGGCGAATGTCCTCGTCTCAGCGCTCCTTGTTTACGCGTCCTTTGAAGAGGCCGGCTCCGCGAGTCGAATTTGTACCTCGCTCCACTTCCACCAATTTGGGAAAAATCACTACGCCCACGTCGATTGCGACGAGGTCCTTTGGCTTGTAAAAAACGCGCGCTACCTCGAAGATCACGACCCGGCAAGCCTTCGCCCAAGCGAATTTGAAGCCCTCTTCGCCGGCCCGCGTGGCGCAAACCTTCTCCTTTTAATCCACGCAATGCACCTCGCCGAGGACCGCTTTTCCGTCGCCCGCGAGCGCCTCCACGTCGCCCGCCGTCTTCGCGCAAGCCACGCACAAATCGCCCCAACCGCGACAAAACTTCTCCGAGGCGAAGACCTCGCCTCGCTCGGCCTCGCCCCTGGTCCCCAATACCGCCACCTCCTCTCTCGTGTTCGCGACGCCCAACTCACCGGCGCCGTAACAACAAAAGAACAAGCCCTCTCCCTCGCCGCAAAAATCGCACATGACGAGCACTTACTTTCGTAGTATCCTATCTCTATGTCTTACCTTGCGTCCCTCCTCTATATAATCACTCTCCTCCTCTTTATCCGCGCCTTCCGCGAAGGGGGTGACGCCTACTATATTGCCTTTGCCTTTCTCGCCTCGGCGCTTGCCGTGACGCTTTTCTCGTTCTTCGCTCTTTCAACCCTGAACCAACTATGAACATCCTCTCGGTTCTAATCCTTTCAATCCTCTTTTTCTTCGCCTATTGGATCGTTGGCGGGATCATCTTCGCAATCCGTGGCCTCGCCTCGAGCGCCTCTATGCGCCGAGCGATGTTCTCCTCGCTCTTTACCCTTCTTTCCCTCCTCCTTGCGATCCTCTCGGGAATCGTCGCAACCGTCTCCGCAAACCGTCTCGTAACGTCGTGCCCGATCGACGCCCCGACAAACCTCGACCTCCTTTCCCAAACGATCGCCTGTAGCTCGAAAGCCTACGCGATCGTCGGCCTCGCCGGTTTCGTCCTTACGATCGTCCTTGGAAGCATCCTCTTTTCCCTCTCAAAAGCAAAACCAAAGCGCAACCGTAAAAGTAAGCGCTTCGCCCGCCGTTTCGTTTGACATTTCCCCTTCTTTTCTCTACACTACCTGCACAACTTGGGGGCGTAGCTCAGTTGGCTAGAGCGTCACATTGACATTGTGAAGGTCAGAGGTTCGAGCCCTCTCGCTCCCACCAAAAACACCTCGCGGATTCGCGGGGTGCTTTTGTTTCTGGGAAAATGTTATCATGTAGCTAACTATGAAAAAAATTCTCGTGTTGATTTTTGGTGGAATAGCCATCACTTCGCTTGTCTGTATTATCTTGGTTGTACTCCGAAATAAATTCGTAGAGCCGGTTGAATGTTGCACTGGATTCATTTCCGATGCCGAGCTGGCTGCAAGAGCAACACCCGAGAAAAGTGAGATTACAATCGCACATAGGACCGAAGTAGACCTCGGTACGGTAGTTCGTACCGTTTTCGCGGAGCAGATCATTATTGAACATGAACGCCTCTTGCAAGACATCCTGACTCAAGCTCCAAACAAAGCGATTATTTTTGATGAGAAAAACTACTACGTGCACAGCTCTGACGGGGCGGAAGGTAGCTTCACCATCGCAGTTTTCTTGCATTCCTCGGTTAATCCGATTGTGATTTTAGATTACGAAATGTGCCCACCTTCTGGATGTTACGAAGAAATCTATGAGTTTTACTATACGGAACCTGGTAAACTTGTAGCCATGTCGGGAAATAGTAATGCAAAAGCAGAGCATCGCATCCCGGAAATTACGTTTCAAGATATCCCAAAACTCGAAGCCGCGGTCAAAGATCCATTCATAGACGAGTCGGGTGAAGCGCTCTACCGCTTCGAACACGAATTACCAAGAAACGGCACTACGATTGCCATCGTTGAGGACATCTCAGGCGAACAGGTCGGTGAAATTCGTTGGCAAAAAGGCAAATTCATCCCAGAAATTTACCCGCCGGCCAATAGATAGACGAACACCTCGCTTAACCGCGGGGTGCTTTTGTTTTTCGTAAATTATCGATATATCACTATCCAGTAACTTCTGCAGGTGTCCATAAACCGGCCCAATCAATTTCTAGCCCCTTCGCGTTACAATACTCCCGTATTACGGCTAGTTTACTAAGGTAGTGTGGAAATGTATCCCCATAAGGGTACTCTGCAAAGTCGGTCCAACGACAAAGCGACTGATGCCCATAGTCGAGGGCCGGAACCGTCAACGGTGGGCAATCAACCCACTTTACATTGAGCCCGTCGCTCGTCACGTCACTATCACCACAATCAATATTCGCTATCCAGACTCGTTGTTTCGTGTCTCGATGAAACGTATAGCAAAACAAACCATTTCTCGAAGGATACGCTTCGGCAAGTACTTTTCCATAGAGCGGATTATCGATTTCCCAGTTTGCGATCATGATTGTGAAGTCTGGCTTCTCGCTATCAGCGATTTCCAAGTGTTCCGGATTGATAATATGGGCATACTCACCCCAATTACTAGGACGAGGGATTCCTACCAACGCCCGTCTCTCGCTTTTAAAATAGTCTCCACGCACACTGCGCACACGCGACGATAAATCAACAAATCGAGAGATTACACTAGACGGTGTGTCGATATCTTGATCTGAGGCGGATTCTAATTTCGCTAGCTCGAATAACTGTCTTTGTGTGCTTGCTGGTAGAGCAACACGGTTTTCCCCTTCACCTTTGGAATAATGTGCATGCTCTCCTTCGGCATTACGCGAAACACCGGGCAAGTGCTTCCAAATGGCATGTGAATTACTTAGGTAATAGACCACAGGAACAACCTCCGATGCGCCACAAACAAATCCGATAACCGCAATTCTGCTTGATTCGTCCATGGAAAACACCCGAGACACATAGAGAGTCTTGTCCCCTCCTATTTTCATGGAAAAGTCTGTCTGTACCCCCGAGCTCTCCATCTCCGTTAACAGCTCACTAGACGACCACGCTTCGAACTCGGGCTTCAAACGCTCGATAACGCCTTCTCGTTCGCTCTCCGTCAACTCACGGATCGAAGAGTCCTCAAATCGTTTCTTGATAACTTCAATATTCGTCTCACGGTCTTCCATGGCCGAATCCGCCTCGTTCATCAGACGCACTTGATCAAGCTTGGCCAACACAGTAGCCAACGCATTCTCAAACGCATAGTCGAAAACGTAGCTGTCCATTCCCGACCGTGTCACCTTAATTAAAGGCCGTTTCATTAGTGAGGTTCTTAAAGACTTGATATCTATGGCGCCACTGGCTCCAACCGCTTTTTCCTTTTTCAATTTCGCGTGAACCGCTTTTGTCATTTCGTCCACAAAAATAGAAGTTGTACGACGCTGTATTCGATCATTTTCACGGCTTTCACGACAGTACCTGCCATAGGATTTTGGATGAGCGATTTCTGCTTCCCGCATCAATTCAACCATTAATAAATATCGACTGAACTCATCGCCGTATACATGCGCAAGAAATGCATTCATGCTCCTCTCACGTTCCTTGTCTTTACTCTCATCCAATTCCGCGCCTCCTTTGCTTAAAAAGGACTGTATCTGATCAACCGCGGACAGAATATCGGAATTTTTGTTTAAAAATAACCCGAGATCCGATGGTTTTACCTCACGATATCTATCGGGCGATCTCATCGTTTCCCACGCAAGAAAACGAAGCGCATACGCATTATCCGAAATGCCTTGGAATAGGGTAACCGGATCGGATGGATGGTCTTGGGCATTTTCGCCACGATAAATCGGTGGGAGTTCATCGGAAGCGACCCAATCCTTCCAGTCTTGTTGCGAAACCTGGTATTGCGCTATTTTTTTTAACACTTTTTTGCGACGCGCAGTAGCCGTTGCGGGATCTACACTCTGAGTAAGAAAGTCCACAGGATCACGGTAAGCGCCCGGCCTAAACGTCTCTGGGCAGGAGGTATCCTCTTCATGCGCTTTATCATCAGGTTGTGCTTCGGGGACTTTCGAATCGACGGTCTCTGCCGGCGCGAATCCTCGACCTCGTAATTCTCTCATATAAAGCATACTTTACACTTCGCGAAAGGAGCCGTAAATACAAATGCTACACAATATCCTCCTACAACTCTCGCTCCCACCAAAAACACCTCGCGGATTCGCGGGGTGCTTTTGTTTCTACTTGATTTTGTTATAATCCCGGCGGAGGTGAGTCTTGCGTCAAGCAAAAGGATCTTTTCAACGTCGTGGTCACGCTCGGATTTGGTATGGATACAATCCGGATCAGCCACCATCATCCCCGATCTCGCCCATCGTCGCCGAACGGCTCAGGCAAGAGGCCGAACGTCAAGCGAAGCGGAATGAAGAGGAGCGCGAGCAACGCCCGCCTCTCGCAGAACTCATCGATACTTCCGGCTGGAAGGATGAGTGACCGCAACCTCGGGGCTTTCCGCAACCATCCGCGGAGAGCCCCATTCCCATTACAGCACCTGAAATCGCACAATCTTTAACTCCGTTGAATCGTCTACCTTGTCCCCGTAATATTTTCGAAACTCGTCGAGCATAGCGCCGTGACTCGCGTAACGTTCGTGACCACTGTAGTCATCCTCACTCACCTGCCCAAGCGGTTTCGTATACACATGCACAGCAACCGCGCGCCCAAAAACCTCCCCCGTTTCCTTGTTTACAAACTCAAGCTCGTCCCCTTCCGCCAAATCCTTATCGTCAAACAACCGCCAGGTCGCCGTCTTCTCTCCTGAGAGAATCATCTCCGCAAGCGTGGTTGTAAACTTAATCGTTTTCATACTACTCGCAATAGTAGAACGTCACATCGACATTGTGAAGGTCAGGGATTCGAGCCCTCACGCTCCCACCAAAAACACCTCGCTTAACCGCGGGGTGCTTTTGTTTCAGGCGAGTCCATTCAATGTATTAAAAATCAGGGAAGGTTGCTTCGCCAAAGTATTTAGACACATCTGGTATACCCGCCCAGTTTTTTTGAAGCGCATAGAACACCTCGTTGAAAAATAGCATCAGAGTGTCTCCTTTAGATTTTTTAAATCTAAACTCAACAATCCCTGTCACCCGATCAAGCTCCTTGTAAATAATATACTCGTTCAACACACAGATTGCGTCAATTTTGTTGTCTATTTCAATCTCATTCTTATAAAAGTTTTCAAAATGTTTTTTACAACTCTCCGCACTCATTCCACCGTAAGAAAAAATGAATGAGGAGATTTTTTTAGGAAGCTCGCCGTGAACCATACTCACATCTTCCTCAAGGTCTCGCTCTAATGTCTTGATTGTTTTTGTTATATTGAGGGACTTTTCAAGCGATTGTTTATTCAAAATCGATTTTACTTCTACATGCGCAAAAACGCCGCTACTTAAAAAATGTTTGGTGGCTCCGTAGTCAAAAACGGGCATAAACTCATCATAAACAATCACGTCAGCCTGCTCGCTAATTCGGCCCTTCGAATCAATCACCTCACCCGTTCCAATAACGAATTTTTTGGGAAACAAACAGGTAAGAAAATCCTCAATAAAAATTTCTCTGTTCATCCCCTTCAACCCTCGGTGCCTAATCCCTGAACTTCTGATGAATTGTGACGCAAGGACCGCGCTGGTATCTATAAAAAAAGTTTTTATATCCATTGTAAAAAGAATCAAAGCTAGCAGCTAGCCGAGGTTAATTCGAGATATCGCACTAAGCGCAACCACCGAAAGAACAAACATCGCACAAAGAAATATAC
This sequence comes from uncultured Gammaproteobacteria bacterium, assembly GCA_964491425.1. GTDB lineage: Bacteria > Patescibacteriota > Patescibacteriia > UBA9934 > UBA9934 > CAYFMS01. The sequence goes on along the minus strand of CAZBFR010000026.1, from coordinate 2,643 downwards.
AGACCAGCACCGTGTTACGATTTACCGGCACCCGCTCGCGCTCCCAACTCCGCTCCCTCGACGCAACAAGAGAAGGCGGTTGATTAGCTTCGTAATCAGTGTTGACGAGCAAGCGCTTTTCAAGCTCCACGCCGTCAATAAATTCACCAAGGTCCAACTTGGATTCTATATTCGGGATATTTTTTGCAAGTGATTCTAAAAACCATTTTTGCGTCTCCTTATACTCCGTTCGCGAAAATAAATCATGATCACGTTTATACTCTGAATAAATGTCGGTCAGCTTTTTCGCATCCCCATCCAGAAAAAAAGAATCGATCATCCCATAACTGTGTGTTAAAACGTTCTTGTCATCCTCGCTCAACGGACCTTGTTCAAAAATAAGTTCACGAATAAATATTCGATAGGCAGATTTGATGTCATCTTTTGATCTTGGTAACAACGACATCCTCCTAAACGGTCCGGTTTCGCGCTCCAAGACAGCTCCGAACTGGTGCACGATTTCTTGGGCCTCAAATACCGTCATATTACAATTCATTTAGAATTTGTTGATTGAGCCTTATATGATGCATCCATACTACGATCGAAGGGGTCACAGCGAATCAGTATAATCTGCTTCTTACTCAAGTCCCATCTCAGTCATTTTACCCTCGATACACTCAGATAGCCAGGTCTCCCTATTCATTCTTACCATTTCAGGTAAATAAACCGTGGTGTGAACCTCTGACGAGAGACATCCATCGGCGGTATCGTAAAAATTAACACAATTATTAAACCAATCCTCGGCCCTTTGTAAGAAATCTTCTTTTTCCTCTTTACATTCATCGCGGAATTTTAAAGTGTATTCACCCATACGTCGCTCCTCATCCGCCTCAGCTTGCCGTCTTTCCGCTTGCAACACACTTTCAGATTCAATCATCAGTTTTTGTATTTCGTTCCTATCTTTTATGGCCACGAATAATGAAACGCTGAGCACTGTTAAAATCACCACTACGGCCACCAAAATAACCGCGGCCAAGATTCCAAACTTTTTCATACTTTTCGCTCCTTTAGGAATTAATAGTTGTCCTCGACATACTGCCAACAACCCTCGATAAAAGACTGCGAGTAACCATTGCAGTCGTCCTCGTCATCAATACCATTATCTTCGGCCCACTCATAGCCAGCCTCGTGACCACTGCAATCCTCCGTGCAGTCATAGCTTCCAAACGAACGATAACCCGTGTAATTCTCTCTTATATACTCATTGCACCCATCTTCCGCACTGCTTGATCCAAATTCATCTTGGCAATCTTCAAAATCGTCTACATCTTCATCCTCGGCCCAGTCGTATCCGTCGCTATAAGTCGAGGTCTCACCAACATAGTCCCAATCACCAGCGCTAGAGCAACCCGCCCCAATAAGGACGGGGACGACCAAAACAAATGCAAAACGTAGAAACATCTTATTATTCAAAGTCATAATCGAAGAAAGTTAATGTTGTTTGCGCAGTCTTCACGGATCCGTCCGTCATTGTAGCAACAAAATCGTACCGATTGCTTCCTGGAAAAAGATTATTATACTTTTCTGCTAGTCGATAGTAAAAACTTTTGTCACCACTACTAAAATCTTTCAACGTATAGGTATCTTTTTCAACCCACCCACCCCCTTCCCAATGTTCAGTTGTAACTGTAATTGACCTCACGTTGCCCGAGGTTGTCCCGGTTACTTTATATGGTTGTTCAGTCACCAACGAGTTGTGCGAGTTGAGGGCAATCCATCCATACAAATCATCGTTCACACAGGCGGATTGGTATCTCGCATATTCCTCATATTTTTGGCTGATGGACGAACAGTAGCCAAGTATCTCGGCGTGGCGGTCAGAGGCTTCGTTATAAGCTGTGGAGGCAATGGAGAAGTACATGTCAAACTGCTCCTCGGATAAGGACGTCCAAAAGAAGTCATATACAAGATCCCCCTCTAAAATCGTTTCCTCGAGAAGATCCGAGCTTTCAGACATTAGCGTGTTCCCGTCGTATGGTGAGTTATTTTCCCACGCATCAATCCCGCCCACATAGGTTTCAATAGATCTTTCTAAGAGTCTGTAAAAATCAGTAGCCTGCTCTGAACAGATGGTATCAAGACCACATACCAACCGCATATCATTTATATCTTCAAGAATGTACGAAGCTTTTCGACGATTGCTCGCATTAATCGCCTTCCACTGATCGGTAACTCGATAAGGAGCCGACTCCTTGGCTAAAACAGCAAAATACGCCGGATCGTCACTTTTCACCAACGGGTAAAATTCATATAAAGATTTGTAACCGTCTAAAAATAAATCAAATGCAGCTTGCTGATCATGTTTCAACCTCTCTTGTTCAAGACGATGCAGCTCTAGTTCCTTCTTCGTTTTAGCCTCATTAACAACATGCCCAACGCCTATAATTGCGCCGATCAACACAACGGCAAACGCGAGTACTCCAAACTTTTTCTTATGATTCTTTACCACTGACACAATTCGACCAATGCTTAAATTCATAACAAAGGGTTCTAGCCACTATGTAATTCGGCACATAGCTCCTCATGAACATGAAGTTTAACTTTTCTAAATGGTGCCGTGAGAGGGACTCGAACCCTCACTCCGTTGCGGGAACTACGACCTGA
>CAZBFR010000025.1:0-12846 GCA_964491425.1 uncultured Gammaproteobacteria bacterium | reverse complement strand
CGGTCACAAGGAAGACACGAGGCCTTACGGCCTCGGTTTTCTTGTACAACAAAAACCCCCGCTATCGCGAGGGGTTTTGTATTGTCCCCGACCGACAAGGCGGTCAGGGAGCTAGTGGGTTGCGGCCTTCTTGGCGGCCGGAGCCTTCTTCTCATCCGCTTTCTTTTTCGGCTTCCATGCGTAGTACACGAGGAGACCGATCAAGGAAAACGGGAAGAGCGCTAGGACCGCGTTCGCTCCGACGGCGTACTGAAACGCCTTGTCGCGGAACGCCGGCCAGGCCTTGTTCCCAAACATCCACCACAGGCCGAGGATGATATAGATGTAACTGAACTGGACGACTGTGTAGTGCATCCATCCAGCCCAACGAACCATGAGATCTTCGACCATTTCGGTCTCCTTTTGGCGGGTTTAGGCGCCAATTTCAGATGTTCTCGAACATAAAACTATACCCCATTTTGACGATTTTGTCAATCAAAACGGGCCTCCCATCTGAAACGACAAGCAGAGAGGAATCTTGTCATTTCGGATGGGCGACCAAGCGAAGCGTTCTCCGCTTGGTCGAGTAATGCGTTAACGGACGTGCCGTCCAAAAAGCGCATCGATTACGAGGGTTTCGACATAGTCATCGTCCCCCGTCTTGACGGTATAGACCGCCGGCACAACCTCGAACTCGACACGCACGCGGGCGTCGAGACCTTCGAGGTCGTTTTCGTCGTGCATGAAGCTCTCGCGAACCCGACGCTCGACATCTCTCTTCCCAGCTTCAACGTAACGGTCGATGAGGAAAGAGACCTCTGCCCCACACGGACAACGATCTCCGTCGTCCGGGGGGTTTTGCCTGTCATATTCGCCCACCTGCCCGCAAAACGGACAGGTAAGACAGATGACTTTCGGAGCCATCACCCAAACCTGGGGCGATCCCCGACGATCGCCACAATCCGCTCCTCGAAGGCCCTGTTCTCGGCCTCCGTGAGCTTGTTCGTGCCCGCCCCACAGCAGGGACAGGCCACCGTAGCCTGATCCTTCAGCCGAACCCAAGCTCGGTCAAAGGATCTCCTATTGGCAAATTCGGGGGAGTTCATTTCGAGCTCCCCCCACTCCCGAAATCTGGACGACGGGCACCAGTGAAGCGGGGTCCAACCCGCTTCGAGGGCCTTCAAGATGACGCGCGCGGAACGCACGCGAACGGTTCGAATCTTGGCCATGACGGCCTCCAACGTGAGTATTGCGACGCGCCATTGATTGGCGGTTCATCGAATCCTCGATTGAAACTCTGACCATAGTCAGAATCTCGATCGAGGAGAGCTCAGCGCGAATGCATAGCGCGAGCTCCCATCGAGTGCTTCGGATTATTTTGTCCCTAAGGACGATACGGATCCGGAACCATCTGCTTAATCTCACCCGATCAAGTCACGGGACATGTATTTTACCTGGTCATGATCCAGAATCCCGCTAGCTTGTGAAGCTCTTGCAGATCTCCAGCACCTGCTCCGGGGTGAGCCGGCTCTGCGAGCCGTCCGGGTTGCGGGGCGAGCCACCGACCGTGGTGGCGCCGCCCCAGTTGGCGGCGTGGGCCTGCTCGGGGTTCCCCTCAAGCTCGGCCAGCGCGAGCCGGCCGAGGAGGGTGTCCTCGATGTAATCCGCCGCGGACTGCGGCGGCCGGGCGCGCGCACCGGGTCCGACCGGGAACGGCACGAGGTCGGACCTCTTGCCGACCGTGTACATCCGCGTCCCGTGGGGGGCGTCGGTGTACAGAACGGCGACGAGCGCCCCCTCGCCGTACGCGGTGTCGAAGCCGGTGACGCCCGTGAGGGTGAACCAGCCGCGGACCGGGTGCCAGCCGAATCCGTCCGCCAGCCGCTCGGGCCGAGCCGCCGGCTCCTGCCAGGTTCCGTCCGCGAAGGCGGTGACCTTCGCGAGGAACCCCTGGAGCATATCCAGGGTCTGGGGATCCTTGGACCCCCAGGGCGGAGCCAGCTCCCGGTGGATGGGATGCGGCACGAAGATCGGACCGTGAGCGTCCGTGAGCCCCACGCGCTCGATCAACTCGGCCACCTTGGCCTCGTTGACGCGCTCGGGGTTCAGGAGCAACCACACGGACAGCGTCGTGTCCGCGTCGATATCATTGATCACGACCTCCGTCTGCTCGTCGACGACGAGCCCCAGACGGATAGCCGTCGCGACCTGCTGACAGGTCGCGAGCGTCACCAACCGGACGCATCCGGCGTGGTGGTCGAAGGAGAACCGCCGGGTGGCGGCGTCCACGGCGGGACCCTGGCAGGCCCCGTCCAACGCGATGCTGTTGGCAGGAAGGGTGCCGAAATCCAGGACCTGTCCGAACGTGAAGTTGATACGCATGTGTGCCTCCTATATGGAAAAGCCAGTGTGCCCACCGACCCGAGCTCAATGCCCAGGATTTCTACTCTCAAAACCTTCGACATAATCGTCGTCGGTTTAGTCGAGTGCCATAGCAAGTAGTGCATACTTGCTATGGCATCGAGTGCGTCTGTTATGGCGACAGATGGCGCGCTCGTTATTTACCCTCCCGAACTAGGAGCGGCGGTATGTGCGAGGTCAGTTTCCCCCGCACACCCCACAGTCGAAGCCCTGACGGAATTCCCCGTCAGGGCCGTTGTCGGACCCGCAGTAGGCGCAAATGTCCGTATTCACGCCATCGGCGGGGGCGTAGATGCCGCTCGCCGACACCCGGCGCGCGGCAAGCGCGCCAGCATTGTCGTACCCGCACTGGTCCCGAACTGACCAGCGGCGAACGACGGTGGCCGATCCCGTGGGGAGGACAATCTCCCCATACTTTTTTTCGAAGACCTCCCACTGGAGGTCCGACACGCGGACGCTTGTCTGGGAAGTGAACTCCCCAAACATGCGGCGGCCGAGGCGGTGGGCCGGGAGGGCTTCGGCGGCTGTGATGGCTGCCTGAACTTCCTCGGGATACTTGGCGGCCATGGTGGCCTCCATATGCCGGTTCTATGACGAAGAACGGCGGAAGAACGTCGCGTGGACCCACGCAAAGGTTTTGGGACAAAGTGGCAAAAGCGCCACCACGCCCCTCTTTTGAATTGATCGGCTCAAATCGAGATGTTGCCATCCCGACCTGCACCGCTCCCCTTAATCCGCACCGTGGAAAATGAACCCACTTGCGAAGCAAAGGTAGCGACACAGTCGCATACCGCGCCAATCTCCGGCCTCCCCTGTCTACTAAGGTGTACCCTCCCCGTATTCGGCCAATCGGTCGTACGGGATACACGTATTTAGTAGCGGTAGACGCTAGAGTAATGACGCTCTTTAATTGTGAATGAACTCTCCTCTCTGTTATTAGGAGTGCTAGGCGCACGACTCACCTTTCGGGAATCACGCCCCAGCGCACTCGTAAGAACAATATTGTTTAGAAGCAATCGTTACGCGATTGCGGACGATTTGCTTCACAGGTAGGAGCCTCTCTAAAGGCCTGATCGCGAGTTGCGACCACTACTACCCGCGGAGCAAAGAAGTTTGTAAGGAACTGGCCTCCTGGTTTCGTATCGTTTCGGCCATAGACCCACTATAGCATAATCCACGGTTTTTGTCAAATCAAAACTGACACCGTAGATTAAAACGGGCTAATATTAGCCATTATTTCGGCATGTTTATTTATAGTTGTATTAAACCTATTATTGACAATAAGCACGAAAATGGGTACAATAACAGGGTAAGTACAGGGGGATAAAACCCTCCCCTAAACTGTCAAAATCGACTAGACTATCCATATATGGCGCAATCTAAATACCCTGTCCTTAAAGATCTCGGGCTTTCCGAGGGTGAAATCGAAGTGTTCGAAGCTCTTTTAAGCCTTGGCCGGGCAAAAGCGAGCGATCTTGTCCCAAAAACGTCGCTTAAACGAGCAAATCTCTATCATGTTCTCGGAAGCCTCCAAAACAAGGGCCTTATTAGCGCAATCGAGGGAAAGCAAACGGTATTTGAGCCCCGCGACCCGTCGATCCTTTGGCAACTCTTTGAAGACCGTAAAAAACTCCTTGAACGGACAAAGGCCGAGCTTTCCGCTACCCTTCCCTTTATCGCGAGTGACCTTAATAAAACCCTCGGCCGCCCCTCGATTGAAATCTTTGAAGGAATGGACGGACTTGTAACCGCCTTTGACGACACCCTCCTCGCAAAGGAACCAATTTTGACAATGATTAACCCTGAAATCCTTATCGACCAAGTTGGAAAATTTAATGATCAATATTCAAAGAAGCGTATCAAGAAAGGAGTGAGTAAACACATCCTGCTCCCCGATACGGAAGCGACACGTGAATTCTATAAAACACATGATAAAAACTTTACACAATTCCGCTTTCTCAAAAACTTTCCGATGAATTTCAGCGCAAACCTTCAACTATACGACAACACAGCCCTTATCGTAAGCCCTGAAAATAACCATCTTATTACTATCCTTATCCGTGACGAATCGATTGCAAAACTTTTAAAAAACATCTATTCCTTCCTCTGGGACTTAGCGAAAGAATAAATGGGCTCAACGGTCACGTCTCGCAAGGTCGAACTACCGCTTACCCGGTCAAATTTTGTTATCATTAGGTCGTCATGCTCGCACCGTTCGAGCAGATGAATAAGATCTTCACGATTCTTTACAAGATCAATCCGAAACGATTTGCGATCCTTCTTTTCTATGACCCGTTCAGCATTCAATCGATGGTCTCTAACCATTTTCGCCTCAATCATCCCACCCTCCAAAAAATGCACCCCACGAAAAACGAATCCGAATCGTTTTACGTAGGCTGAAGAAATCGCATCCTCCATCACAGTGGTCGCATACAGTGGTTTATCCGCACTCTCAATTCCGAGTGTGCGTTCAAGAAAGGCGGTTCCAATCATCGAACCCTGTAAGGATCGATCAACATTGAACGATCCGACCTGCACCATTCTCTCCCCAAGAGCCTCTATTTCATTAAATCTAATTAGTCCAATAAGGCTCCCGTCTTTTTTCAACAAATAGAACTTCGCTCCTGATGTTGGATCCGCCGCCTTTCGGTAATTCTCCAGCACATCTTTTTGGATAACCGATTCATGCTCGTCCCAGTTCCGCTTAATCATCTTTTCTATAGCACCTCTCTCGCTATCTAGAAAAGGATCATTTGAACCGCACGAATAAAGCTCCACTCCGCGTAACTGATCAATCACCGCCTCCCCGCCAATTTCAAATGCCGATTTAAAAAGCCCGCAAAATAGGAGCGATTCTTTTTTATAAGCGTTAAAAATCCCCTCGAGCTGATATTGATTTCCACTTAATACCGCCCGACTTGCCTCTTTAAAAAATGTCCCCGCTTTTTGTAACAACTCCTCGTTCACCCGTTTTCGAAGAAGCTCCGTGTCAATTGTGCTTGAATCCTTCATTTTTTCCCGTATCATTACCTCCGCTTCCTTATCTATCGCAAGCACAATCTCCCCGTAGGTTTGAAAAATTGAACGTGCACCTTCCTTATCCTCCCCTCGCGCAAGCGTCTGAATCGTTGCTACCACTTCCGGTTGGCGCTCCGCAACAAGGAATGTCTGTAAGTACGGAATCCCGTATTCCCGCGCATTCGCAAAGACCGCCTCTGCCTCCTCCGGAGTCGATGTATTTAAATACTTAAAGAGTTCAATCTGTTCGCGAAGAGACAGTTCGCATAAATCAACATGCATTTCTTTTTTCAGTCCTTCACGTAAAACGGGACGCATAAACTCTCTTAACACATGCCCGCCACCGTATGAAACTCCCTCCCCGCTTTCTCGACGATCTAAAAATGACCCGAAAGGAAAAAAATCGACCTCGTTTTGATCTTGGTACCTGCCAAGAGCCTGCACATACCCCGTATCGTCAACCCCAGCAATCGCGTCTCTAGAAACTCGTGCCATATAATCGATACGAACCGATCGATCGCTTGGGGCTACCTGACTCTGCATCTTTTTATTTTCCAAATGAATGGCGGGCTCCCATAGATTCGGACGAAGTGAATTCTCTCCATAAACATGCTCACTGCCTTCCATAGCAAAGCCGCCCAATGCCCCGATAGCAGCAACGCGAATAATTGGATGCTCATCCGTGCGGTATCCCTTTAGGAGAGCGAGGTGTTTCAAACGAGCTTGAAAGTAAGCGCCGCGACCAGAGGCGGCCGTATCGCCCAGGGCGTCGAGCAAGGACCTTGTCAAAAAAATAAGCTCAACCCTCTCTTCTAGATTTTGAGATGTAAGTAAAGAGTCTATGCGTTTCCCTTCACGGATCAACTCTCCCGCAAAAGCTAACATGACGCGATCGGCTCCAAAAAATGTACCCAGCTCAGGCGATCGACTCATTCTCCTTATCGTCTCCCACTGATCCTGTAACGAAAGTTTCGAAAAATCCTCCGCAATCTCTCCCGATCTCAAATAAGTATCGTGTTTATTAAAAAAATCACGCTGATCGTCAAGATCAGTTATATCTCCGGCATCCTCCAACAGTAATGACAAGTTGGGATTGGGTTTCTCATTTTCGGTCGACGTTCCCATCCGTGACTCGTATGATCGTCTTTCCATGACTCAAGTATACCAAAATCCCGCGTACTCCGCGGGATTTTATTAACGCTTGGTGATTTTTAGGGTTATATCATGTTCACTTATACGCACAGATTCCCCGTTGACGGTATCCTCGAAGGCGAGAGATTCGGCCAACGTCCCTTGCTTCAGAGACTCGCCGTGCTCGCTAATCATTACCTTCACTTCATCGTCGCCCGAAATTACGAGATCAATACGGTCGGCGATCGTAAGCCCTGCGTCTTTACGCATCCCGTTTACTTTTCGCGTGAGCTCGCGGGCCATTCCTTCACGGATAAGCTGTGGAGTCATCGTAAAATCGACGGTCGTTGCAAGCTCCCCTTTTGCGACGGTTGCTGATTTGATATTCACTTCGTCAAGAATAACCGCGAGAAGATCGGGAGAAATTTCGCCCGAAGGCGTCGTAATCGCAACGCTTCCAAGCGCCTGCTTTACCGCCCGTCCCGCCTTTTCCCGCTCGTCGAGAATCCGCGAGACAATCGCGCGCGCCTCGCCCATCTCGGCAAGAAGCGCCTCGTTTACCTCCCCCGCTTCCGGCCACTCTTCAAGATGAACCGACAACGTCTCGTCGCCACCGGCATAATTCGCGTTAAGCCGCTGATAAAGCTCCTCGGCCATAAACGGCATAACGGGCGCCATCATCTTCGAAAGCGTTAAGAGAACTGTGCGCATTGTTCGCAAAGCCTCAACTTTATCCGCACCCTCAACCTTCATCCGATCCCGCGAACGGCGAACATACCACGTCGAAAAATCGGTCACGAACCCTTGAAGCGGTCGAACCGCCTCTTGAATCTCGTAGCGATCCATTGAAGAGGTCATGTCTTTCAAGACGCTATTAAGTCGCGACAAAATCCATGCGTCGAGCACGTGCGCGCCGGTCGGCGCTTCCACGTCGTCCCCCTCCTTGTACAGCTCGTAAAACGCGAGAACGTTCTCGAGAATCGTCAAAAACTTTTTCTTTACCTCGGCGACATCCGATTCCTTGAAATTCAAATTCTCCATGTGAACGACCGGCGACGCCATCAAGTAATAACGCAAAGCGTCCGCCCCATATTTCTCAACGACCTCGCTTGGATCTGGATAGTTCTTTAGGCGCTTAGACATCTTCTTCCCGTCTTCCGCCATGATAAGCCCCGTTACGACGATATTTTTAAACGCCGGCATCTCAAAAAGCGCGTTCGACAAAACATGAAGCACATAAAACCATCCTCGCGTTTGGTCCTGCGCCTCCGCGATAAACTCCGCCGGGAATCCACGATCAAAAACTTCTTTGTTTTCGAATGGATAGTGGAGTTGTGCGTATGGCATAGACCCCGACTCAAACCAACAATCGAGCACCTCCGGAATTCTGCGGAAGGTCTTCCCATTTTTCTCGAACGTAATTTCGTCCACAAACTGTTTGTGCAGATCATGTACCTCAACCCCTGAAAGCTCCTTAAGTTCGGCAACTGACCCAATACAAATCGTCTCCCCGTCCTCCGCCTTCCAAATCGGAAGCGGATTTCCCCAATAGCGGGAGCGCGAAATCGACCAATCCTTTGCCCCTTCGAGCCACTTCCCAAACCGCCCCTCCTTAACATGCTCCGGTACCCAGTGAATCTCGCTATTTGTTTTTAGAAGCTGCTCGCGCAAATCCGACACCTTAACGAACCAAGACGTCGTCGCGTAATTAATAAGCGGAACGTCGGTGCGCCAACAGTGCGGATAACTGTGCTTGAGTTTTTCCTTCGAGAAGAGTCGACCGTGGTGGGCAAGCCATTTTACGATCTCGATATCATTATGTTGCGAGTCGGTCGCGTTTTTCACCGGCCAATCTTTGACATCGTACCCTTCGGCGACCAATGCCTCTTCAACGGCCGGAACAAAGCGTCCGTCCATCTTTACGTGCATGATCGGCGCGACGTTTTCCTTTACGCCGAGCGCCAAGTCGTCCTCTCCAAATCCTGGAGCGATATGAACGACACCGGTTCCGTCCTCGGTTGTAACAAAATCGCCGGAAGCAACGCGGAATGCGTTTGCGTGATCCTTAAAGTACGGGAAAAGCGGTTCATAGTGTGTGCCAACCAAGTCGGCACCCTTAAACTCTTCCTTAATTTCGTGTGCCTTATTTTTAAACACCTCGGCAAGCCGTTCTTTCGCGAGAATATAGTCTTTCTCTTCATGGCTTACTTTTACATAGACAATCCCCTCTCCAACCGCGAGAAGCGCGTTTCCTGGCAAGGTCCAAGGCGTTGTCGTCCATGCGAGAAGCGACGCCCCGGCGTGTGGTCCATCAAGAAGCGGGAATGAAACCGTCGCCGTTAAATCCGTGACGTCAAAATAACAAGAACTTACCTCGGAAGAAGATAAAACAGTCTCAAGTGCCGGCGAAACATGCATGACCTTGTACCCTTCGTAAATCAATCCCTTCTCGTAGAGAGTCTTAAATACCCACCAAACGGATTCCATGAAACTTAAATCCTTCGTTTGGTAGGCGTTCTCCATATCCACCCAACGCCCAAGACGGCGAATCGATCGCTTCCATTCCGCAACGTATGTCCCGATTTTCGCGTCGCAGGCCTCGTTAAACGCGCGAACGCCTAGCGCCTCGATATCCTCGCGGTTCTTGAGCCCCATCTCCTTTTCGACAATCGCCTCGATCGGAAGGCCGTGGCAATCCCATCCCCATTTCCGCTCAACGCGATGCCCCTTCATCGTAAAATACCGCGGAACAACATCTTTTGTTACGCTCTGGAGAAGGTGGCCATAGTGTGGGAGTCCCGTCGCAAACGGCGGGCCATCGTAGAAAACATAGTCATCCCCTTCCGGTCGTTCGCTAATCGACTTCTCAAAGACCTTATTTTTCTCCCAAAAATCGAGTATTTCTCGCTCTTGCATATAGAAAGAGACTATCAATTTCAGCTTATTTCGGCAAGATTGTGTATACTACCTCCGTATGCGACCAACGATTTATTTAGGGGCTGACCACGCCGGACTTGATAAGAAAACGATTATCAAGGAGCACTTACTTGTGAAAGACTTTATTGTCGAAGATCTCGGGGCGTACTCGCTCAACCCACACGACGACTACACGGAATTCGCGAAGGCGGTTGCGGGGGCGGTCCGCGAGCACCAAGGGTCGCTCGGGATCCTTGTGTGCGGATCGGCAGAAGGCGTTTGCATCACGGCAAACAAATTCGACGGGATTCGCGCTGGAATCGGGTTTTCGGCGGAGTCGGCAAGACTTCTACGTGAACATGACCATGGAAATATCTTGTGCCTACCGGGACGCCTCGCGACCGAAGACGACATTCTCTTAATCGTTGATACGTTTATTAAAGCAACACCCTCGACCGAGGAAAGACATCTAAGACGGGTTGGGGAAATTCAAGATCTTGAACAAACAAATTAATATGCCGATTATACGTGCTATTTTAACGACTGACCCGGAAGTATTTAAGACGAGATTAACAGAGGAGTCGGACTGGAATCGTGCGTTTTTTCATGTCGACGTACTAGACGGGTCATTATTCCCAGAAGTTTCATTCTTTGATCCAACGGGAATCGATCTCGCAAGTGTTCGCGGGATCGAGTTACACTTAATGACGAATAACCCGGAAGACGCGATTGCGCTTTGGGAAAAAACCGAGCGACTACGGCGGGCCTATATCCACGCCGAAATGAAGGGCGACGTCGTGGCAGCCCTTCAGGGACTGCGACAAAAGGAAATTGAGGCGGGGCTTGCGATTGATGCGGCGACTCCGTTCGAGCAGGTTACGGACCTCCTTCCTTACGCCGACACCCTTCTTATTATGGGCGTTCCAGCCGGAAAAGGTGGGCAGACATTTCTCGGGGAAACGATCCTACAAAAAATCATCGAGGCAAAATCGCTCTTTCCGCACGGACCAATCATCGTCGACGGTGGCGTCACGCTCGAAAATGTTTCCTCAATTTTTGAGGCCGGAGCCGCTTCCGTCTGCGTAAATAGCGCGATTTATAAGGCCCCCGATCCCCTCCTTGCCTTCCAAAGTTTTGAACAGCTCGCTCTTCCAAAATTGTAAAACCGTGCTATTATTAAAAGCGAACTAAATTATTTCTTATGAATATCGCCCTTCCTTTGAAGCGTATTGGGATCTTGACGATCGGGGTAAGCCTCGTCGTAGCGGGTTATTTAACAACCGCGGTTCCTCGCGCAAGCGCCCTTACAAGCCTCGCCTCCTTGACCGCTGGCGACTTAATCCGTGGGCAACAATTTTCCGCGGTGTACTACCTCGGAGCCGACGGAATGCGCTACGTTTTCCCAAATGATAAGGTCTACTTCTCTTGGTACTCGAACTTCGACGGCGTAAAGTTCATTTCGGACGCCGACCTCGAGAAAATCCAAATCGGTGGGAACGCAACCTACCGCCCTGGAACCCGAATGGTAAAAATCAACACGGATCCAAAGACCTACGCGGTTTCAAAGGGTGGAGTTCTCCGCCATGTTAGCTCGGAAGCGGTCGCGATCGCGCTCTACGGATCAGACTGGAATAAGAAGATTGACGATATTCCGGATAGTTTCTTCGGAAACTACGAAATCGGTTCGGCGATTAGCGATTCGACGCAATACTCGGCAACCACGGCTCTTGCGAGTGCAACAACGGTTGGCGCGGATAAGAACCTCGTCGCTCCTGCAACGATTAGCATGACCTCGAGCAACTACTCCCCTATTTCCGTGGTGATCAGCGTCGGACAAGGAGTCAAGTTTATCAACAATGATACGGCGAAGCACACCGCAACGGGCGAAACGCTTTCGTGGGGAACGGGAACGATTTCTCCGGGAGGCTACTATATCGAAAAGTTTGATCAACCTGGAACCTATCCATTCTTCGACAGTTACAATTCGGCAAGAACGGGTGCGATCTACGTACAGTAAACAAGCGAACGCCTTCGGGCGTTCTTTTGTTTGTGGTGGTATACTTGAGTTATGAACGGAGGAGCAACAAATGAAGAACTTCTCGCGCTAAAGGCAAAGGCGAATATCCTGCGCCAACACATAATCCGCATGCTCGCCAACGCGGGAAGCGGACACCCGGGGGGCGCGCTCGGAATGGCGGATATTTTCTCCGCCCTCTATTTTCGTGTCTTAAAACTCGATCCAAAACGACCAAACCTTCCGGAGCGGGACCGCCTTTTTCTCTCGAACGGCCATATTTGCCCAGTACAGTATGCCGCTATGGCGGAACGCGGCTTCTTCCCTCTCGCGGAACTCGCAACCCTCCGTAAACTACACTCTCGCCTACAAGGGCACCCCGAGCGTCACTTCCTCCCAGGAATCGAAAATACCTCGGGGCCCCTCGGCGACGGCGCGGCGCAGTCTGTCGGAAGCGCCTTTATTGGGATGAAAACGGGAGCGGACTATACCGTTTATACCGTTCTCTCGGACGGCGAACTCGCAAGCGGAATCGTTTGGGAATCGGCCCTTTTTGCCGGAAAGTACCAACTTTCGAATCTAATTTGGATTATTGACCGAAACCGTATTCAAATCGGAGGGGATACCGAGGAGATCATGCCACTTGAACCACTCCACGAAAAATTTACCGCGTTTAACTTTCTCGTGCTAGAAATTGACGGCCACAACATGCGCGACATTGTCGGTACGCTCGAGGAAGCGAAAAAGGCAAAGCAACCAGTCGTAATTATTGCACATACAGTTCCCGGAAAAGGCGTTGAATTTATGGAAAATGATTATCGTTGGCACGGTTCCCCTCCAAACGCAAAGGAAGCGGAAGAAGCTCTCGCTTCGCTCTTACGTCTAAAGGTTCGGTAATATGGGTACTCTTGTAAAATCATTTGACAACCCCTCCCTCTTAAAAAGCTCGGCGACGCGTGACGGATTTGGAGAGGGACTCGTCGAGGCCGGAAAAAAAGACAAGACTCTTTTTGTTATTTCGGCAGATTTAACCGAATCGACACGGGTAAATGGATTTAAAGAGGCCTATCCCGACCGATTTGTTGAAATTGGTGTTTCCGAACAATTACTCGCGGGGCTCGGCGCCGGATTCGCGCTCGAAGGAAAAACGACGGTTCTTGCGAGCTACGCCGTATTTTCTCCGGGACGCAACTGGGAGCAGGTGCGGACGACGATTGCCCTCCAAAATCTCCCTGTCATTATTGCCGGGGGCCACGCCGGTCTTACCGTCGGCGAAGATGGAGCGACGCACCAAATGCTCGAGGATATTGCAATTATGCGTGTCCTTCCAAATATGACCGTCCTTTCGCCTTGTGACGCGATCGAAG
>CAZBFR010000024.1:0-12985 GCA_964491425.1 uncultured Gammaproteobacteria bacterium | reverse complement strand
GTCGATTCGGTAGCGGCGCTTACTCCGCGCGCTGAAATCGAGGGGGATATGGGGGACTCGCACATGGGGCTCCAAGCTCGACTTATGAGTCAGGCTCTTCGAAAGCTCGCCGGAATCATTTCTAAAAGCAAGACGTCGGTGATCTTTATTAACCAGATTCGTATGAAGATCGGGGTCATGTTTGGAAATCCCGAGACAACCCCTGGTGGAAATGCCCTAAAGTTTTACGCTTCTGTGCGAATGGAGATTCGGCGAGCGGCCCAAATTAAGCAAGGGGAGGCTATTGTTGGAAATCATGTAAAGGTAAAAGTGGTAAAAAATAAGGTTGCGCCGCCGTTTCAAAATGCGGAGTTCGATATCATGTATAACGAGGGAATCTCTATCGCTGGAGACCTTGTGGACCTCGGGTCCGAGATGGCAGTCATTGATAAAAAGGGTAGCTCCTATAATTACGCGGGGGAACGCATTGCGGTTGGGCGAGAGAATGCCAAGGCGATTCTCAAGGAGAATCAAGCTTTATCCGCTAAGATTCGCAAAGAAATAATGGACAAAGTAAAGGCGTCGCGCGCCTAATTCAATAAAAAGGGGTGTTACTTGACGATAAGCGGGGGGATTTGTTATAATTTCCTCGCTTATCAATGCATTGAGCCACGGAAAACGCCTTGTGGGAGGTAGTACCGTGATAACCATCTAGTTTGGTGTGAACCCCCAACACCCAAATCGTCTTTTGAAAGTCGCTCTTTCGAAGACAAAACAATTAAAGAAGGGATAAAAATAAACGCTTGAACAACAAGCGCGCTTTTGTTTGTACAATGATTATGCCAAAAACCCAGTCACATCTTCGAGAACGAAAGTATTTTACAAACATCCGTAACGCAATGGATCTTCCGGACCTGATCGAGGTTCAAAAGGCTTCCTATGCTTGGTTCTTAAACCAAGGAATTAAGGAACTCTTTTACGAAGTATCACCGATTAAGGATTTTATCGGACGAGATCTCGAACTTTCGTTTGAAGATTACTATCTTGACGAGCCTAAATTCGACGAAAAAACCTCACAAGATAAAAACGTGACCTATGAAGCGCCACTTCGTGTAAAGGCGGTGCTTCGAAATACGCGAACAAATGACGTGAAGGAGCAAGAAATCTATCTTGGAGATCTTCCGGTAATGACATCGCGTGGAACCTTTATTATTAACGGAATCGAGCGTGTTATCGTTTCGCAACTTGTACGAAGCGCGGGGGCGTTTTTTACGGCGGAAGCGGTACGAGGACGACGCTACTACGGTGCGAAGATTATTCCAAACCGTGGAGCTTGGCTTGAATTTGAAACGGATGCGAAGAATGTTATTTGGGTAAAGATTGATCGAAAACGTAAGGTTGCGGTTACCGCTCTTCTTCGTGCCTTTGGCTACACGACGAACGACGAGATCACGGCACTCTTCCGAGATATCGATACGCACCCAATGAACAGCTATATCGAATCGACGCTCGCGAAGGATATTTCGACAAATGAAGAAGAAGGACTTAAGGAAGTCTATAAGCGTATCCGACCGGGAGATCTCGCGACGGCGGACAACGCGAAGCAATTGATTCACTCAATGTTCTTTAACTTCGATCGTTACGATCTCGGAACGGTTGGACGCTACAAGTTCAACTTGCGCTTTGGAAAAGAAAAGCCGGAAGAGGGTGTGCAAGAAGAAGAGCACCGAATTCTTTCAAAAGAGGATCTTGTACTTATCGTTCGAGAAATTATTGAGCTTAACAACCGACAAGGGGAGCCGGATGATGTTGATCACCTTGGAAATCGACGTATTCGAGGAGTTGGAGAACTCATTCAAAACCGTTTCCGAATCGGTCTTGCGCGAATGGAGCGTATCGTTCGTGACCGAATGTCGACCTATGATATCGAATCGTTGTCCCCAG
This sequence comes from uncultured Gammaproteobacteria bacterium, assembly GCA_964491425.1. Lineage (GTDB taxonomy): Bacteria > Patescibacteriota > Patescibacteriia > UBA9934 > UBA9934 > CAYFMS01. The sequence goes on along the minus strand of CAZBFR010000024.1, from coordinate 11,062 downwards.
GACGACTTATTAACGCGCGTCCAGTGATTGGAGCGAGCCGTGAGTTCTTCATGTCCTCACAGCTTTCGCAGTTCATGGACCAAACGAACCCGCTTTCAGAGCTTGAGCACAAGCGCCGACTTTCCGCGATGGGACAGGGTGGACTTTCGCGTGAGCGTGCGGGATTTGAAGTTCGTGACGTACACTCGACCCACTATGGACGTATTTGTCCGGTACAGACCCCTGAAGGACCAAACATTGGACTTGTTGGACAGCTTGCGAGTTATGCACGGATCAACCAGTACGGTTTTATCGAAACGCCCTACAGAAAGGTTGTTCTTGAGAACGGTCGTCCACGCGTCACTGATGAAATTGAATATTTGAACGCATTTAAGGAAGAAAAGTCGGTTACAGCACCAGCAACAACAAAACTCGACGAGCAAGGATTTATCATTGGTGAATTCGTTGAAGCACGTAAGTTTGGAGAGGCAAAGGCTGTTCCTGCGGTCGAATTAAATTACCTCGACGTTTCCTCAACGCAAATTGTTTCGATCGCGACGGCGCTTGTACCGTTTCTTGAGCACGACGACTCTACGCGCGCCCTCATGGGATCGAACATGCAACGTCAGGCTGTTCCTACGATCAACCCGAAGGCACCGATTATCGGTACAGGTATGGAGCGCCGAGCGGCGATTGATTCGGGTCACGTTCTTAAAGCGGAAGATGATGGAGAGGTAACGGCGGTAAACGGAGGAAAAGTAACGGTTCTTTATAAGAAACTTGGGTCTATTACCTATTCTCTTAACAAGTTTAAGCGTTCGAACGCTTCAACAGCGATTAACCAACGTCCAGTTGTAAACGTTGGAGATTCGGTTAAGACGGGAGATGTTCTTGCGGACGGTCCATCGGTCGACAAGGGAGAGCTCGCACTTGGACAAAACATGCTCGTTGCGTTCATGAGCTGGGACGGATACAACTACGACGACGCGGTTATTATCTCGGAGCGTGTTGTGCAAGATGACCGATTTACAACAGTATCTCTTGAAAACCACACGATCGACATCCGAGATACGAAGCTTGGACCAGAAGTTGTTACGGCTGATATTCCAAACGTTTCGGAAGAGAAATTGAAGCACCTTGATAGCGAGGGAATTATCCGTATCGGAGCCGAAGTAAAATCCGGCGACATTCTCGTTGGAAAGATTACGCCAAAGGGAGAAACGGAACTTTCCGCGGAAGAAAAGCTTTTACGGGCGATTTTCGGAGAAAAAGCGCGAGATGTTCGCGATTCTTCGCTCTACTTGCAGCACGGAAATAAAGGAAAGGTTGTCGATATCAAGATCTTCTCGCGAGAAGACGGAGATACGCTTCCACCAGGAGTGATTAAATCGATCCAAGTAACGATCGCCGACCTTCGAAAACTCCAAGTCGGAGACAAGGTTGCTGGACGACACGGAAACAAAGGAGTCGTTTCAAAGGTTGTTCCTATCGAAGATATGCCATTTGCGGCCGATGGTCGCGCGGTTGACGTGATTTTGACCCCACTTGGAGTCGTTTCACGTATGAACCTTGGGCAGATTCTTGAGGTTCACCTTGGACTTGCGGCCGATACCCTCGGGTACCACGTCGCAGCGCCGGTATTTACCGGAATTCCAGAATCCGTCGTTGGAGATGAGCTTGAAAAAGCGGGATTCCCACGATCTGGACAGCTTCGCCTTCACGATGGACGCACCGGAGAGAAGTTCGATCACGACGTAACGGTTGGAATCATGTACATGCTCAAGCTCAACCACATGGTTGAAGACAAGATGCACCAACGTTCAATCGGTCCATACTCTCTTATTACGCAACAGCCTCTTGGAGGAAAGGCGCAATTTGGAGGACAGCGTTTCGGAGAAATGGAAGTTTGGGCGCTCGAGGCCTACGGCGCGGCGCACACGCTTCAAGAAATTCTTACGATCAAATCAGACGATGTTCCGGGACGATCGAAAGCCTACGAAGCGATTATTAAGGGTGAGGGAATTCGAAAGGTGAATATTCCAGAGTCGTTCAACGTTCTCGTTCGCGAGCTTAAGGGACTTTGTCTTGACGTCGAGCTTCTCCGCGCGGGAAAGAATATCGACCTTGATAACCGTGACCACAACCAAACCTAATCCGTTTAGCGAACATTTTTATGGCATTACACCTAAATACACTCAAATCAACGGATTTTGACTCGATCCGACTCCGCCTCGCGTCTCCAGACGTGATGCGAAAGTGGTCATACGGCGAAATTACAAAGCCTGAAACGATCAACTACCGAACACAAAAGCCGGAAAAGCATGGACTTTTCGCGGAAGAGATCTTTGGACCGTCGAAAGACTGGGAATGTTACTGTGGAAAATACAAAAAGATCCGTTACAAGGGAATTATCTGCGATAAATGTGGCGTTGAAGTAACGCAAGCGGTTGTTCGACGTGAGCGAATGGGTCATATCGAGCTTGCGGCACCGGTTTCCCACGTTTGGTATCTTCGAGGCGTTCCGTCAAAAATCGGTACGATTCTTGACGTAAGCGTTCAAGCGCTTGAAAAAGTTATTTACTTTACGAGCTTTATTATTACGGACGTGAACGAGTCGGCGAAGGAGCAAACGATCGAACAGGTAAAACTCGAGTACAAGGCGAAGCAAAAGATGATTGAGGGTGAGCAAAAGCGAGACCTTGGTCGTGTTGAAGAGAAGTATAAGGACGACAAGAAGGCGCTCGAAGCCGAGAAAAAGCGTATTGAAGAGGCTTCCGCGCAAAAGCTCGAAGAGCTCGAGGCTGACTTCCTTGCGGTTGATCAAGATTTAAAGGAAATCGAAGTAATGAAGATCATTCCTGAAACGACGTACCACGAGTGGTCGATTAAGTATGGTCATATTTTCGACGCGGGAATCGGAGCGGAATCAGTTTTGAAGCTTTTGAAGCGCGTTGATATCCCGGCGACGATTGAAAAGCTGAACGAAGAGCTCGGCGACACCCGTTCGAAGACAAAGCACGACCGAATTCTTCGTCGTCTAAAGCTCCTCCACGCGCTCAACAAGACGAGTGTCCACCCAACCTGGATGGTTCTTCAAGTTCTCCCGGTTATTCCGGCAGACCTTCGACCTATGGTTGCGCTTGACGGAGGACGATTCGCAACAAGCGACTTGAACGACCTTTATCGACGCGTTATTAACCGAAACAACCGATTGAAGCGTCTCCATGCTCTTAACGCTCCGGAAGTTATTACCCGAAACGAAAAGCGCATGCTTCAAGAAGCGGTTGACGCGCTCCTTGATAACTCCGCACGAACGTCAAAGACCGTTATCGCGGCAACGGGAAAGAAGCGACAACTTAAATCCCTTTCGGACCTTTTGAAGGGAAAACAGGGTCGATTCCGACAAAACCTTCTTGGTAAGCGTATCGACTACTCGGGACGATCGGTTATCGTTGTTGGACCAAGTCTTCGAATTGATCAATGTGGAATTCCTAAGAAAATGGCACTTGAGCTTTTCCGCCCATTTGTTATCTCGAAACTTATTTCACGAGAATACGTTCACAACATCCGTTCGGCGAACCGATTTATCGATTCGGATCGTTCGGAGGTTTGGGACATTCTTGAAGAGGTAACAAAGGACGCTTTCGTTCTTCTTAACCGCGCTCCAACGCTTCACCGTCTTGGAATTCAGGCTTTCCGCCCAGTTCTTATCGAAGGAAAGGCGATTCAGGTTCACCCGCTCGTTTGTGACGCGTATAACGCTGACTTCGACGGAGACCAGATGGCGGTACACGTTCCGCTTACGAAAGAGGCGCGAAAAGAGGCACAAGAGATCATGCTCTCAATCCACAACCTTCTTAAGCCATCCCACGGAGGTACGGTAACGACCCCTGGAAAGGATATTGCTTGGGCAGCGTTTTACATGACAATGACGTTTGACGAGCCAAACGAGAAGACAATGAAGTCGTTTGCGACGCCTGACGAAGCGATTTACGTGCAACAAGCGGGTCATATTAAGATGCAAGACTGGATTCGCGTGCGAATGAACGGTGAACTCGTTGTAACAACGGTTGGACGATTGATCTTTAACCGCGTTTTCCCAGAAAAGATTGGATACGTTAACTCAACGCTTTCAAAGAAGGCGCTTGCGGCAATCGTTCGCGATGTTCTCGAATACTACGGATCCGAGTATACGGCGCGTATTCTCGATGGAATTAAGGAGCTTGGATTCCACTACGCAATGCGTTCTGGATTCTCATGGGGAATGAGCGAGCTTCCTTCGATCGCGGGACGTGACGAGTTGATTACGGAAGGAGAGCGACGCGTACAAGAGGTAGAATCATTCTTTGCGCAGGGACTTTTGACCCAAAGCGAGCGACACTCACAAATTATCAAGATTTGGGCTGAGGTAAAGGATGAAATCGGAGAGCTTGCAAAGAACGCCCTTACAAAGGGAAGCTCGGCTTATACGATGATTGAGTCTGGAGCTCGAGGAGCCTGGAGTCAGCTTACACAGATGATTGGAATGATCGGACTTAAGGCGTCTCCAAGCGGAGAAACGATCGAACTTCCGGTAAAATCCTCGTTTAAAGACGGAGTAGACGTTCTTGAGTTCTTTATCTCCTCACACGGTATTCGAAAAGGACTTACCGATACGGCGCTTAAGACTGCAAACGCTGGATATCTTACCCGACGTCTCGTCGACGTTGCGCAAGATGTCGTTGTTATGGAAGAGGACTGTGGAGATACAGAGGGTGTGACGATTACACACGATGAATCGGAAGAAATCGGAGAACCGCTTCTCGTTCGTATTCTTGGACGCTACGCGCTTTCCGAGATTACGATGCCGGGAGGACGAAAATCGGTTGTTGACGCTGGTGAACTTATCATGGAAGACCATGTTCGAGCGCTTTCAGCTGCAAAGCAACCACTCATGGAGGCACACGTTCGCTCGGTTATGACCTGTAAGTCAACCCGCGGAGTCTGCCAAAAGTGTTATGGATACGACCTTTCGTATAACAAGCTCGTAAAGATCGGTACGGCGGTTGGAATTATCGCGGCACAATCGATCGGAGAGCCGGGAACGCAGCTTACGATGCGTACCTTCCACATGGGAGGAGTTGCCGGAAAAGACATTACGCAAGGACTTCCTCGTGTTGAAGAGCTTTTCGAGGCACGTATTCCAAAGCAAAAGGCGATCATGAGCGAAGTTTCTGGATCCGTTGAGATCGAAGAAGCGGAGCGCACAATCGAACAGGTTGGAACGGGAAAGAAGATGACTGACACGCGACCGGGACAAAAGATCGTACGCGTTCGCTATACGGCGGTTGAAGAGGCGTCGATTATCCTCGGTCGAGGAGCGAAGATTGCCGTTAAGGAAGGGGATTTGATTAAGAAGGGCGACGTTCTTGGAGAAACGAAGGAAGGTGCGAAGGTTCTTGCGCAAGCGGATGGACGAATCGCAAGCGTTTCAAAGACGGCGGTTGGCCTTGTTGCCGAAGCGTCAAAGGTTCGTGAATACATTATCCCTCAAGGATATACCCTCTACGTAAAGTCGGGAGACAATATCCTTGCCGGAGACCTTCTTACGGAGGGTCACGTCGACCTTGCGGCGCTTTACCGCTACAAGGGAAAGGAAGCGGTTCAACGCTACCTCTCGAAGGAAATTCTTGCGATCTATGCCTCGCAAGGACAGAAGCTTAACAACAAGCACATCGAGATCATGATCCGACAGATGTTCTCGCGCGTCCGCGTTATTGAGCCGGGCGATTCAGAGTTCCTTCCAGGAGAGGTAATCGAGAAGTCGACGCTCCTTGAGGCTCTCGCGACGATCGAGAAGGGGCAGAGCGCTCCAACCTTCGAAGAATTGTTCCTCGGAATTACGAAGGTTTCTCTCTCGACGGAAAGCTGGCTCTCGTCCGCTTCTTTCCAAGAAACCGCTCGCGTTCTTATCAACGCTTCGGTCACCGGAAAGATTGACCGACTCCAGGGTCTTAAGGAAAACGTCATTATCGGACGCCTTATTCCTGCGGGAACGGGACTCGATAAGACCGGCTTCATGCCAAATATGGAAGACGACTACGAAGTTGGTGGCGATATCGTTCAAGCGAGCCAAATGGAGGGACTTGAAGAGATGATCGTTGACGAAACAGCGAAAGAAGAACCGGTAGAAGAAGAAGTGACTGAGGCTGCTGAAGAGGCTGCCGAGGAAGCAAAGAACGAAAGTGAAGAATAAGAAAAGACCGCCGCCCCGGCGGTCTTTTTCATGCTAAAATAGAAAAATGGAACAGGAAGAAATTATTTTAGGGATAGATCCTGGGTTTGGGCGTTGCGGATTTGCAGTTATTCGCCGTAACGGTGGCGAGGTCCGTTGTATTACTCACGGAGTTATCGAAACGCACTCCGGAGGCGAGTTTTCCGAGCGCCTTGTCGAGATTGGGGATGATCTTTTGAGCCTCCTTAAGAAGTACGAGCCCTCAAGGCTTGTTATGGAGCAACTCTTCTTTGCAAAGAGTACAACGACCGCTCTACAGGTTGCAGAGGTAAGAGGACTTATTACCTATCTCTGCGCAAAACAGGGGATTCTCGTAGAGGCGGTGCTTCCAAACGAAGTGAAGCTTGCGCTTACGGGTTACGGACGAGCGGATAAGAAACAGATGCAGGAAATGATTAAAATGACCTTTAAGCTCGAGGCGGTCCCAAAGCCCGACGATGCCGCGGATGCGCTTGCGATCGCTTATACGGGGGCGCTTAAGGCGCGCTACGCGAGATAAATGGTATACTAGAGCCATGCCGAAGAAACGAACAACAAAAGCGAAAGCGTACGCAAAGCGCGGGCAGGACGCAATTTGGAAAATAATCGAGTGGAAGCTTAACGCGGCTCTTCTTGTTATGCTCGTTTCGTTTGTTTTTCTCATCGTCTACGGTGTTTCAGGGGTACTTTTTACGACAATCGAGGCGTCGCCAATTTCGCCCCGTCAGTATCTTTACGAGCACTGTAGGGAACCGGAATGTAACGCCCTTCTCCTTGATATGATCGCTACCTGCGAAAGTCAGTGGAGAATGATTAAAAACAGCCAATCCTCCGCCTACGGATACTTCCAAATCCTCGATTCCACCGAGAAAACGACCCCTATTTACGACGAAGGACGCCGAAAATTCGACCCCTACGCAAACGTCGAAATGGGGATTTACCTCTTTGAAACGCGTGGATCGAACCCTTGGAACGAGTCTCGCCACTGCTGGGCGCCTAAGTACCAGCGGGCTTTACAGAAGTAGCTCGTTTTGCTACGATACGTGCACAAAACGGGTGTGTAGCTCAGGTGGTTAGAGCGCAGTCCTGATAAGACTGAGGTCGATGGTTCGAGTCCATCCACACCCACCAGAAAAAATATGGAAAAGAAATTGACATTGGACGAAGCAAACAAGATGTTCCTTGGGGTTATCGCTGGGTTTGCCGCGTATCTTGCGGTCGACGTTACGGTACTGCGCCTCGCGTTTGTCGCTCTCGTTCTTTGCACAGGTCTTTTTCCAGGAGTCTTTTTCTACTTCATTGCATGGCTTTTGATGCGTGACGTAGCCTAAGATCCGCACATGCCGGGGTAGCTCAGTGGTAGAGCAAAGGTCTGAAGAACCTTGTGTCGTGGGTCCGATTCCCACTCCCGGCACCAAAACATCATCGCCAAAAGCGGTGATTTTTTGTACCATAGGGGATATGCGTAAGCTATTTGAACGGTTTATACGGGAAGAGGGAGCTCGTGAAAAAGAGCTTATTCTAGATCCAAACATCCTTGAAAAGAATGCCGAAATTATTAGTAAAACACTAATGCTTCGTGCACGTGAAGAGTCCTTTGGAGGAAATTCCGGGGCGACCGTTATTGAAGGACGTGAGTATCCCTGTTTGGCAACAAGGGGCTTCGCAGATTCGAAAACGGGCGAGATCCGAATATTCGAAAACATTCAAAGCGTAGCGCCGGAAATCCTTCAAAATAATACAGAGTTTATCTTTTATATTGCCGTGTCTATTGATCCTGACGGAAGGGGTCTTCATTTCAAAAAAGTCCTCAATATCTTTTTTGAGGAAGGATTTTCAGAACTCGCAAAGGCTCATTTAAAAAAGACCGTGGAGCAGTTTAACGAAACATTGTCCGTAACCTAACAAAAAACCGCCCACCAGGTGAACGTCGTGCCACCCGTCGTAGGGTAGGGTCGGTTCTTTGTGGGGCGGTCAGGGGCAGATGCCCGTAAGGTAATCCGAGCGGAGGAGACGTTCGCGGTGCAGTTGAACGTACTCGGGAGTATCGTAACCAGCGCAGTACCTCGCGTTCTGATCGGCCTCGTGTCCGGACAAGAGATTGACCAGTGGGCTCGAGCACTCCGCTTGCGACGCTTCACGTTCGTAGCGAAGGTGTTCTTCGCAGTAAACGAGCGCGTCGAAAGGGTAGTTGGCTTTGAAGTTCCGGGTCACGCTCAGGTCCTTGATCCAATATCGTTTCATGGCAGTTTCTTCGCGTAACCACTGCTCATAGTGCGCGAATTCATGAAGTATTCCGAGTTGAGTTAGCGTGACACTGTTTTCGCGCCCAATGGAGACGAAGAAGGCTCTGTCGAAGGTGATAACCGCTTGAACCTCGGTAGAGGCGAGGTCTTCGAGTGTGTCGACGACTCCTCCGATGTGTAGTACTTCAAACATTGCAGGGACGGGCATGTCCGCCCAAGCGACAACAAGTTCCCCAGTCGTCAGTGCTCGTTCTAACTTTGCAACCGTTGCCCTATCCTGAAATTCGTCGAGAACGAAATCCAGGCGATCGTTCAACGATTGGACGGTTGGGGCTCCGCCTGATGTACCCGAATCGAATACGATGGCTGGGAGCTCGTGTTCTCCTGGCTCGTTTGTTGCGTTGAGCGCCTTGTAGGCGATGAACCCGGTGAATGGAATGAAGGGAAGTAGTGCGTAAAGAAAGGACGGAATCTTGGTCATGAGTCCTCCGAGGTTGAATGAAACCAAGGCCGTAGTATATCAAGAATAGGGAAAAAGTCAAACAAAAAACCGCCTCTTTCGAGGTGGATTTTTGGAGCGGGCAACGGGAATCGAACCCGTCTCTCCAGCTTGGAAGGCTAGCATAATAGCCACTATACTATGCCCGCAGTTTCTTATCGGTCGGAAAAAGTATACAAGGCGCGGGGCTTTACGTCAAGATTGGCGACGTTTGAATGGACGAAGAAGGCGGGCGAAAAGAGAGGGGGGTTTAAAGTGGAAACGGACGTAATGGATTGGCTTTCCCTCGGCGAGGAAGCGCTTTTCGTAGGTGGTTTGGATTGCCCTTGCATCGTTTTCCCGGGAGTCCCGGTAGAGGTTACGGGTCATTGTTTCGATCTTCACGTCGTCACGGTCGGCGAGAACGTCGAGCGTTGAGTCAAACAGGGAGACGCTGTCGGTTTTTAAATGAATCACACCACCCTTTGTAAGAAGGTTTTTATAGAGGTCGAGGAAGCGGTGCGACGTTAAGCGTCGGCGACGGTCGCTTTTGCGAGGGTATGGGTCGGGGAAGGTGATCCAAATTTCGCCTACTTCGTCCTTTGCAAAAAAGAGATCGAGGGTTTCAATCTTTGTTCGAAGGAAACGAACGTTTTTTTGTTCATGCTTTTTCGCGGTCTCGGCACCATGCCAAAGACGCGCACCCTTAATATCGATCCCAATGATATTTTTCTCTGGGTATAATAACCCAAGGCCAATCGTATAGTCTCCGCGCCCGGCTCCAACCTCGAGCGTTAAAGGATTATCATTTTTAAAGATTGTTTTCCACGCCCCCTTAAGCCCAAGGTCCTCCCCTCGACGGGCCTCGAAAATCCAAGGGTTTGCCCTATTATCCGCAAATTTTAACTGCTTTTGTCGCATAAGTCCCTCGGAGTATAGGGGGCTTGTGGGCGCTTGTCAAAATGACGAAGGACTGGTATGATCCTTGCACATCGGGTCGTAGCTCAGTAGGCTAGAGCGCTTGGTTTGGGACCAAGAGGTCGCGAGTTCGAGCCCCGCCGACCCGACCAGAACTTTTTATTAGAGACGGGCCTGTAGCTCAGTTGGTAGAGCGCTACATTCGCATTGTAGAGGTCAGGAGTTCGACTCTCCTCAGGTCCACCAGGGGACATGCGGGCCCATAGCTCAGTTGGTAGAGCGCTTCCATGGCATGGAAGAGGTCAGCGGTTCGAACCCGCTTGGGTCCACCAGGAAGCCATTTCGAGCATCGGGTTGTAGCGCAGTTGGTAGCGCGCTTCGTTCGGGACGAAGAGGTCGCGAGTTCGAGTCTCGCCAATCCGACCAGAGGATTTACGCCCATGGGGCGATTTTTTATATGCAGAAGCCAAAACTGCGTTCGAAATTAAGGCGGTTCGTTGGATTCTACTATCACGTTCTCTATAAACGGGCACAATGGTTTTTTGGTACCTACGCGAAAACACGCGAGCTGGATCCGCTCCCGTATGTTGTTGTGTCACACCAGACGCCTCTCCGTCGTCGGCTGAAAAATGTAGATATGTGGATGCAGGATAATAAAGTAGTGAACCTAACGCTTGCGATCAAGAAGATTAACGGGATTGTATTACGGCCTGGCGAAACGATGTCTTATTGGAATCTGATTGGGAATCCAACAAGACGAAAGGGATATGTAGAGGGCATGTTTTTGCGCAATGGGAAGGTTGTTCCTGGAATTGGGGGAGGCCTTTGTCAGCTTTCAAACTTACTTTTTTGGATTACGGCGCATACTCCGCTTACGATCGTTGAACGTTGGCGTCATAGTTACGACGTATTCCCGGATCATCATAGAACCCAGCCGTTTGGATCCGGCGCGACTTGCTCATATCCAAATATCGATCTCGAGATTCGTAATGATACGACAATTCCGTTTAGGCTTATGGTTGAAATTCGAGGTGATCAACTTTTTGGATCGTGGGAAGCGAGCGAAGAACTTTTTGAAATGATCGAAATCGAAGAACGAAATCACGAAATCCGTCATGAACCCTGGGGTGGCTATACGCGCCACAACCGTCTCGTTCGCGTTATTCATGACAAAGAAACGGGCGAATT
>CAZBFR010000023.1:0-13337 GCA_964491425.1 uncultured Gammaproteobacteria bacterium | reverse complement strand
TAAATCCCCAATCGTCAGGAGGAAAACTAGATGTTGTTTGCCGCGTCAAGGAGCGAGTCGATAACGAACTCCGTGATTGCGTAGGCGGAGATAATGATCGCAAGACCAATTGCTCCGGAAATAAGCATACGCTTTGCCTCGCCAACCTTTTCATCATTTCCACCGGCCGTCATCCACTTAAACCCACCCATGAGCGTGATAATAATCGCGATAACTCCGAGGAATCCAAGGGCGATACGAATCAAGTTTCCAATTGTCGCCGAGAGGTCCGTAGTACCAAGTCCAGCTCGAGCTCCGAAGTCTTCACCGTCTCCACCGAAAAGTTCACTAGCGGAAAGCGGTTCAAACTCCTGTGCTCCGGCAATTTGTGGAGCGACGAACGAGGACACGGCGATAAGCGAGAGGGCGAGAACCGCGCCGAGAACAGCGCTTGTAATGAAACGAAGGGCACTTGTCATAGAAAAAATGAATTATGAATTATAGCGCGCCCGTGAACGCTGCCTTAAACAAGGCGTTTACGATCACATAGGCGGATACGATTAGTATTATACCAAGAGTTGTCCAAAGTAGTATATCCTTTCCTTTTTTTACCATCCCTTCATTTCCCGCCGAGATCATCCAGAGCACACCTCCGTAAACGAACATTAAGAGCGCAATTACACCGATTATCGAGAGAACTGCTTTAATTAGGCGCGCAACCAGGAGGCGGATATCGGTTGTGCCGAGCGGGTTTGTAAGGGTGACCGGCGTGTTTGTGCCTGTGGATGACGCGCCTGTGGCTGTGACGGATGGGGTGGTGACGGTAAGCGGAAGACCGGAAGGTGCGGTTGTACTTGACCCGTACTGGGTTTGGCAGTTGGCCTGTGCGACACTAATTTGCTGTGAGCAGAACGCGACGCTAAGAGAGTCGCTTCCTGCCCATGCTCGGCAGGCAATGTATGTATCCTGGGCATCGTCCTGACAAGTTACGTAACTAGCTGAAAGGTGTTGGTTACAGGTTGTTGTAGCTCCTTGTAGTACCGCAAAACAAGACATTACGTGGTTCTGATCAGTCGGATTCGTTCTTGCACAATCATTGTATTCGGTCCCAATTCTTTGGAGACATTGTTCCTTGGTTTCGGCAAAAGCTGATGGTGTGAAGCTAATAAGTCCAACAAAGAGCGCGAGGATTAAAATAAACTTTTTCATATTACTGGGTTTCGGTGTTAAAGATTTGAGAGCCGCCGGTGATATCTTCGAGGTTTTGGCCACGCGTCGCCTCGTCTTTTGTAAGGATCGAGACGATGATTGCGACCGCCGCGTAGGCGCCAAGGATAATGAAGAGCCCCCAAACCGCGCCTTCGATAATGTCCCGGCCCTTTTTTACAGCGCCTTCGTTTCCTGCGGAGAAGACCCAAAGGACTCCGCCATAAATGAACATTGCGAGTACAAGGCTTCCGCTAATTGCAATGATAAAGTTGACGATATTAACCGCGACTTGGAGGATATCGGAGATTGCACAGTTCCCATTGTCTCGGCATTCGCAAGGGGCGGTTCGGCTTGTGCAGATATTGGCGAAAATAAGACCCTGGCCGGAACCCTGTCCGTCGCCGATAATTTGGCTATAGGTTCGAGCGATTGCGCCTTGAGAGGCGTTTGCCGCTGCGGCCGCCGCTGCTTGTTGTGCTGCCGCGGTTGCCGGGTCGACAGGGGAGGTACCGGAGGTAGCAGTTGCGCCCGTTGCTTGGCAGGAGGCGATCATTTGGTCACGAAGGGTTTCGCAGTTTGCAACGCTAACCATCACTGAATACATCTCGTTGCAGTTGTTAATCTCTTCAATATATGACTCTTCACGACAAACCGATTCATTATCGGATTCCTCACAGATGTCATCTAGTCTTCCTTCGATCGCATCAAGACACGCTTCGTATCTTGGATCAGCCGTTGTAGAAACATCCCCGACGATACAGTTATGGTAGACGGCTTGTCCTTGCTGCGTGCAGTCGTCGGCTTGGGCATAGCAATCCTGACGAGCCGCCGTAAAGCGTGATGCACAAGTTGCATTTCCACTATCGCGAACATTCGTTTTGCAAGTCTCGTCACTTCCGCATGTAAGCGATGCCTGAAGCTCTACTTGCTGCTTGCAAGAGTCGTGTGCAGTAGTTGCGCGAGAGATACATTGATCAACGGTTCGTGGGTCTGTCGTTTGCGCTGAAGCGAAGGCGATTGGCGATAGGAGGCTCGCGAGAATGCCAAGAAAAAGAAAAATGCGTCGCATAGTTACCCGTAGTATAACAAAACATGCGCCTTTGCGCGCATGTTTGTGTGGACGGCTTTAGTAAGTTTGGGAAACGCGTCTAGCCGCATTGTTTAGAAGCTCCATCGGTTTTTCCGGATTGAGGAGCATTCCGTTGATCATGTCGGCGAAAGCGGATTCCATCGCCGTCGCGTCACGCCCCGTGTACCAGTGGCGGGCGGTTAGAGATTGTTTCGCAAAAACGCCTATTTCTTCGGATTCAAGTTGCGATTCGATTAGTCCTCGTCGCGCAGTCGGCTTTTGCGCTTCGTCGAGGTAGGATTTTACATGCTCTTCGCTTGTGGCAAATAAGATAAAGTCCCAAGCCCAATCTTTCGATTCGCTCGCTTTTGCGACCGACTCTACCCAGTAGTTTGCGAGGTTTACAACGCGTCCGTCGTCGACTTGCGGGGCGCCGGTAATTGCGAAGTTAAGTCGAGGAGCTGCCGCCTTTAGGAAAGGGATGTGATAACTATATCCGAGGAAAAACGCTGTTTCGCCGTTTGCAAAAGCCTCAAAGGAGCTCTCATAGCTTTCGTTCCAGGTATAAAATTCCTGTGTTTCATTTGCAAAGTCCGTGTAGTACTCGAGTGCGACAAGGCCCGGAGGGGTATCGCGCGTATCGGCGAGCGCTTCAGGCATCGCTTGGAACGTAACCCGTCCTCGCGCGTCGGTCATCTCCGTTCCATTTTGCATCATAAGGAGCGCCAAAATATCCGAGTAGCGCTCAACGTTATCGGCGCGACCAATCGCCGCCCCTGATCTCGCGACTTCGCCCTGCGTATCGTAGGCGGTAAGCGCGAGAACCTGCTCTTGGAATTCGCTCCAAGTCTTTGGAGGGTTCGCGATCCCGGCTTCCGCAAGAAGGTCCTTGTTATAAAAGAGAGCGAGAGAATCAAGCGCCATTGGAAGCCCAAAAATCCGATTTTGAATCTCGGCGTCCTCGTTTTCTCGATATTCCCGAATTACGTCGCGCGCGACCTGATCGACATAGACCTCTTTTAAGGTTTTTTGCGTCATTGTTTGCTTTTGTTTTGTTACCGGGCGGGTTTCTCGGCGAAGTGTCCCTTGCGTTACATACTCCGAAACCGTAATTGTCGAGGGCATTGGGACCATTAAATCTTCGTATTCTCCAATCCACGTATTGTGCACACTAAAAATATCCGGACCCCGGCCTTCCGCAAGCGCGCGTACAAGCTCCCCCTCATATTCCTCAAATCGCAACTTTCTATAAGAGATGTTTACGTTTGGGTGTTGTTGCTCATAGGCGTCGATAATCGCGTCAAACGTATCGTCCCCGTCAAAGACGCGCCAAATCGAAAGATCCACCGGTTTTGCCGCTTGGGTATTTGCGCCCTTGTTTCCGATACACCCTTGTCCTACAAGGAGAAAGGCAAGTGTGAGTAACGTAGCGCGGTAAAAAATGGACCTCCTCATAATGATTGTTTTAGATATGCCTCTAGTTTACCCCTAACTTCTGGATGCTGCATCCCCAGCTCAATTTGGGCGACGATAAATTGGAACTTATTTCCGCAATCATAGCGCTTTCCGGCGAATTTACAGCCGTACATCGATCTGCCTTGCGCAAGGTAGGAGATAAACGCGTCCGCAAGACGAATTTCTCCGTCGCGCCCAGGACTCTGATTTTTCAAAATGTGCATGATCTCGGGCGTAACGATATAACGTCCAACTGCCGCAAGGTTTGACGGAGCCTGCTCCGGTGCCGGTTTCTCGACGAAGTTGTTTATCGTCCAAACATGATCCGAAAGTTGTGCTCCCGAAATCACCCCGTAATTTTTCGTTTCCATTTGCGGAACTTCTTGGAGGGCGACAACCGGCATTCCATATTCGTAGCAAACGTCCATTAACTGCCCGATCGCCGGCTTCTCGGGATTATGGATAATATCGTCGCCAAACATAATCGCAACCGGTTCGTCGGCATCGATAAATGGAAGGGCAGAGAGGATCGCATGCCCGTCTCCGAGCGGTTTGTGTTGGCGGACGAAGGCGAATTTTGCGAGTTGACCGACGCGCTTAATGACCTCAAGCTCGACGTTTTTGCCCTTTTGCTCAAGCCGATACTCGAGTTCAAAATTCCGATCGAAATGATCCTCAAGTGCTCGCTTTCCAAGCGCCGTAACGAAAATAATTTCCTCGATACCGGCGGCAACGGCTTCTTCGACAATGTACTGAATCACCGGTTTATCAACGACGGGAAGCATCTCCTTCGGTTGCGCCTTTGTCGCTGGAAGAAACCGCGTTCCCATTCCGGCAACAGGGATAATGGCCTTTTTAATCGGTCGCATAAGATAGGGTCATCCTAATCGGAAACCCCTGTTTCGTAAAGGTTTTTCGTTACCGGGCGCTAATAAGCGGGAGACTTCGGAGAGTTGGTTCGCTCGCATTCGTGGAGCAGCCTTCTTCATTGACCGTCAAGGGTGTTGCAAGAAAATAGAGGCTCTCTTTGTGAATCGCTATTAGCCTGTAGTTCATATCAGGCTCCTCTAGGATGGTGCTTGGATTGCCGTTTGGAGCATTGCGAGACACGATTTTTCCAGGCTCGTATCCTCTTGTGTGGCACGGATAGGTGGATTTTTCGCTCGATTCTGTAAATACATAGCGAGAATTCCCGAAGAGGTGCGTAAGATCTGTCGCGAAGTTCTCGATAACACCGGTTCGAGTGTCGAGCGTTGCGTAAAGATGATTCTCCGTCGGTAGTTCTCCATTCTCGAGCATTGTGCGACGAACGAGAAGTTTATGTTCTTCTGGAAAGAAGGCAACAGGCAACGGGAAGAAGCTGTTATCGGTTCTTCCTCCGTTGTAAATCAACACCGAATCCTCAGTTGTAAGATTTTTCGAGACGATATGAAGAACCGGATCACAGGCTTCTTCATCAGAGAGGATACAGTCCGAGATCTCCGTAAACAACAGATGCTTTTTATTGTCGGCTAAGATTGTCGAGACTGGGACATAGCCTCGGTTTACCGGCCAAAAGGGAAAATCTTGGCGCAAAACTTCCTTTGGAAGAAGGGTATCGAGTTTACTAAAAACGGTTGTCTCGTAAATATCCTCGGGCGCTTTTGGTTCGCCGTCTTCGGTTTCTCGAACCGCTTGAAGCTTAAGGGTCATTAGGAGCACAACTGCAAAAAACAGCGCGATCG
This sequence comes from uncultured Gammaproteobacteria bacterium, assembly GCA_964491425.1. GTDB lineage: Bacteria > Patescibacteriota > Patescibacteriia > UBA9934 > UBA9934 > CAYFMS01. The sequence goes on along the minus strand of CAZBFR010000023.1, from coordinate 7,901 downwards.
TTGACCCAACGCCGACGTGAAACATCGTCTTCGCAAATCCTCCTTGCATATGGAGGAAGTATAGCACTATTTTTTCATGTAGAGCGCCCGCTCGGTTTTTGAGAAGTGCTCGATTGCGTAGCGGAGGGCGGTTCGGGGCATTGTTTTTGCGTGGAGATCGAGGAAGTCGGTAAGGGCGGATTTTGAAACGCGTTTTCCGATTTCTCGAAGCATCCACCCAACGGCCTTTTGAATAAGGTCATGCTTGTCGTTAAGGAGTAGTGTTGCGATAGCAGTAGGCGTTGCTGCGTTACCCTGCTTGATATGATAAAACGTTGCAATCATTGCGATTCTTCGTTCCCATAGATTTTCGGACTTCGCGAGACGTTTAAGAAGGGCGGGGGAGCGACTAAAGACGTGTGCGCCAACGAGGGTTTCGGCGGAAGTATCTACAAGGTCCCAATTGTTTACGAATTTTGTGTGCGCTATATAGAGGTCGTGTAGATTCTGTTTTGTTTTTGGGTCCGCTTCCTTGTATCGATCGGCGAGTGCAATAAGCGCGAGTAGGCGTTCTTCATGGATTTTAGAACGAAGAAGCGCGATAAGATCCGTAAGGGTTAGGGGCGTTTTTGCGAGTTTGCGAATCTCGGGGACGGTGATTCCGTAGAAACGATCTCCCTCGGCATATTCGCCCTTTCCGGTTTTGAAAAAGCGTTTCGAGGATTCGGCGCGTGTCGTTGAAGCGAGGGTTCGTAGGGTTTTCCGAAGGGTTTCAAGCTGTTTGGACATAGATTGTTTATTAGCGTATCATGATTTACGGCTTTTGGAGGGTACATGGAACGAAAACTTGGACAGGACGTACTGTCGTATCGAGAGTGGCGTGAGGTCGTCCACCACTTCGAGGGTCTCGACATAGGATTTCCGGTCTCTGAGGTGCATGTCATCGCAGAGGGCGTCGTTCTCGCGCGAGAGTCGGTTTCACCGTCCGACGAGCCTCGATGGGCGGCACTCTGGCATCGAGGCGCGGCTCGCTCAAGAGAAGTGAAGATGGATCGAGGCAGAATCCACAAGAGCGAGACGCTCGAGGAATACGGCGTCGGGCTGATCGGGATCGATCACATGCGCGTACTCGACGAAGCTCGTCAGACCGCCTTCGCGTTTCTTGTGTGTACAAAGACGGATGGTCCGCTTATTCCAGTCGGAATGCAGCGGATCACCTACTAGCGTGTCCGCGTACACGCAACTGACCGGGGCGATTCGTCGCCTCGGTCTTCCTGCATTTATTGACCTTTTAGGAAAAAAAGAGTACTATGCTCTATTCGGAGGTGCCCATGTTTCACATCCTTAGCCTTCGGCACAAGGTATGGCGGCATCTCGTGCTAGTAGTCGCCGGAAGGTCACACAACCACAAGATTGTCTGGATCGCTTGCATCGATTCGAGTATCGTTGACCGAATGTGCACGCATCCTTCAGAGTGGCTGTGCGCCGAGGACCTCGCAGAGCTCGTCCATTACGGCCCGGTCGACGAAGCGTTCTACGAGATCCTCTCGGATCTGTGTGAACGCCAGATCCTCGTGTCGGAGTGGCGAGTAGGGATTCGTGGAGTCGGGTACTACTACAGACTCTCCGAGGGTTTCCGTGGAAACTAACGAGGGTCTCCTCGTTCTGGCCTGCCGTCACTTCGGCAGGCCTTGCTGTATATTAAGAAAAGATTAGGAAAACAAAACAACCCCCGTTAAGGGGATTGGCTTGTGGCGGAGAGGGCGAGATTCGAACTCGCGGTACCGGTAAAGGTACGCCGGTTTTCGAAACCGGTCCATTCGACCACTCTGGCACCTCTCCACGCGGGGCAAAATAGCACGCGGAAGGGTAATTGGCAAGATACGAAGCCACCGATACGCGAGGTATCGGTGGGAGGAGGGGTTGAGGGGGTCGTGGGGCTACGCCGCGAGGCGGAGGACCTCGCGGGTGATGATGCTTGCGGCCTTCTCGACCTTCTCGTCGAAGTTCAGGGTCGCTTCGATCAGGATCAGGTTCGGGAAGAGGCGCAGGTAGTTCTCGTAGTTGAGACGATCGACGCGTGCTGCGTCCACAGCCGCCTCTTCGAGGCGCTCCTCATTTCCGTCGGCTCGGCGGTAGAGCTGCGGGTAGCGGGAGGCGATCGACTCGAGGTACACGACGCTTGCGTACTGCCTCGCGAGCTCCGCACCTGTTTTGCCGTACTTCGCGTAGAAGGCTTCCGGACCCTCGGGGACGTAGATCCCGCCGTCGAGCACAGTGCGGTCAAGAACGAGAGCCTTGCGGCCTCGACGAACAGCCATCGAAGCATATTCGTATTCGTTGTGGACACACTGCCACCAGATTTCGTCCTGGCAAACGTCGAGTCCGTCGTGCCCGATCGAGAGGCCGGCGCTCCAGATCTGGGTTGCTGCCTCGGGGACAATGAGGACCATGTTTCCGAGCCGTTGGCGTACCTTGCGAAGGATGAGACTCGCTCCGGAGGCAGGGCCTCCAGGAACGGCGATCATCGGAACGAGCGTTGGGATGTGCTGACGAGTTGCAGAGGACGGGAGCATAGGGCACCTCTTGCGAGTCGGTTGTGGTCAAAAACCGCTTATTTTGTATACTTAAACGTATAAAAAGTCTATATGCGTGAGATTAAGCGAGATATTGTTGGCGGATTGATCGAGTCGAAGGACGGGATGATCCTTCTTGGAAAGGGAGGGGTTTACGAGGGATGTTTTTTGATCCCTGGTGGAGGAATTGATGATGGGGAGACGAAAGAAGGGGCGATCCATCGCGAGATTCTTGAGGAAACGGGGATTGATATTTCAAGTGCGGAAGTCACGATGGTTGACGATACAAAGACTGGAGAGAGTGAAAAGGTTCTTCGAGATACGGGCGAGCGCGTTCTTGCGAAGATGCGGTTTTACGACTTTCATATCCGCCTTCCGCAAAATGCTGATGAAATCGCTCTTTCCGCAACCGACGATTTACGCGACCTAACCTGGTTTTCAAAAGATGAACTTAAGACGATAAAGGTTTCTCCACCAACGGAGGCATTTCTTCGTTTCGTTGGCTATCTCTAAATTTGGTATACTACGGGATATGATTAGGAGGAATTCATTTTTCGCAACATTTTGTATCATTGTTGCAACGGCCTTTGTTTCCGTATTTGGAAGTCGGCTTACGATGCCGGCACTCGACGATTGGTATCAGAGTCTTACGCTTCCGTCGTTTACTCCGCCGGGCTCCGTTATTGGACTTGCTTGGACGATTATTTTTCTTCTTACCGCTTGGTCGGCTATTTACGCGTATCGTCACGTCGAGGCCTCGAAGCTCCACCGGGTACTATTTGCGTATGGAGTAAACGGGGTGCTTAATATCTTTTGGTCATTCTTGTTCTTTACGCTCCATTCGATTCCGCTCGCGTTTATCGAGATGATTACGCTCGCACTTTCGATCGTCTACGTTCAATCGGTACTTTGGCACCGTGCCCGTTTCTCCGCCTACCTTCTTATTCCGTATCTTCTTTGGGTTCTTTTCGCAACGTTTTTGACGTTTGAGATCTTGCGGTTAAATATCCTATAAGCGCGATGAAAAAGGCGGTAAGAAAGGCGAGATCGTTTTTAAAAAAGGGAGCGTCAACGAGTCCGTGAACCGCGGTAACGAAAAAGACGGAGAGAACGACCGCTCGAAGAGGGTCGTTTTCGTTTAACAGGGGTTTTAAGGCGACGATAAAGAGGGCGATCGTAGCAAGGAGTCCAAGGAGGCCAACTTCGACCCAAATATTGAGGATGATATTGTGCGGGTATTGGAAGATTTCGTAGAGACGAGGGTCGTGGTAGGGGGTGAGGGTTGTCGGGTAGCCGTTTAACCCAGCTCCAAAGATCGGAGCGTCTTTAAGGAGTTCCGCCGTTTCCGACCACTGCGATCGTCGAACGAGGCCGGACGTATCTTCGAGCAAGACTTTTTCGCGTACGGCCGGGAGAAGAAGCGTTGAGAGAAGGGCAAGAGAAAGAAGGAGCTTTGGAAGACGCTTTGGGAGAAGAAGAATGACAAGGAGGGCGAGCGCGAGGATTCCGGCTTCGGTTTTCGTTGCGAAGAGTCCGAGAATCGGGAGCGCACACAGGAAAAGCCAGGATTTTTCACGACGAGTGAAAAAGAGCGCGAGACCGGAGGCGATTATCGGGACAACAAAGAGTCCGTACGCGTTCGGGTAGGGAAAAAGACTTACCGCGCGTCCCTCGATATCCCAAGGGGCGGGAATCCCAATACGGAAAAGGGCCTGGAAGAGAGCGACCGCTCCAAGAAACGACGCGACAATAAGGAGTGTTCGAATAAGGCTTCGCCACTCCGCTCGCGTTTTAACCGTTGAAAGTAGGATTAGGGCAAAAAGCGCTGGTTCAATAAAATAGGACTTTGCGATATTTAGCGCCTCGAGCGTTGAAGGGGCGGTTAGGACGGAGAGAATTAAGGCGATACCAAGAAGTAAAAGAGGGACGCCCCACGCTTTAAGGGGTTTAAGGTTTGGGAGCGGGGTTTTCGAAAGTAGAAAGGTACAAAGAAGAATGAAAAAGAATACTTCAAGGAGTGTTGTTGGGACGGGGCCGATCTTAAAACGCAAAAGATAGGTTGGAAGAAGGGCGAGAAAGAGGTGAACGGCGAGCGGGAAGCGTTTAACGCAGAGGTAGAGAAAAAGAGCGCTCGAGACGAGAAGAAGGAGCGTATAAATCATAGAAAGCGTAGATCATTTTTTCGAATTGCCCCGAGAATCACGAGGGATCCAAGGTAAACGAAGCTTCCGAGCACGAATAAGATCATGACATGAGCGTCAAAATTTAGAAGCACGGCAACCATTGCGAGTCCCGCGAGCGTTGATTGGATTAGGATCCAAGGTTTTGGAAGGTAGCCGGTTTCTTTGTAGACGACGGTAAAGGTGATTGCGGTAATAAGGATTTCGGAGACAAGTGTCATCCAAGCCGCCCCCCACATTCCGTGGAGTGGGATTACGATAAGGTAGCCGATAACGGTCACGAGGGCCGTAAAAGCGTAGCCAAGGACCATTATTTTTTGCTTGTTGATCGCGACGATTGCATGACCGAAAAGATTTCCATAAAAGATAATTCCAGCAACAGGGGCAAGGATCGCGAGGACCGCTCCGGACTCCGTAAATTCTTCTCCCGCGATAAACTCAAGGAGCGGAATACCGATCGCAACGCCTCCAAAAGCAATACCAACGGCGAGAATCGTAAAGAACCGGAAGCTTTGATCCATCCGTTCTTTAAAGGTTGCGAGATTTTTCGTCGCGAAGGAGACGACAAGGATCGGAAGAACAAGTCCCATAAACGTTGCGGGGATTGTTGTTGCTACGTCGATTACTTTGTAGGCGGCGCCGTAAAGACCGATTTCTACATTATCGCGGTAAAATGATAAAAAGAGTACGTCCCCTCGCAAATAGAGGAGATTAAAGAAAATCGAGATTCCGATCGGCCAACTTTGTGCGATAATCTCCTTCATCGTCGCTGTATCGTAGCCCGCGCGAAGACGAACGAATCGTCGGGCGAAAAGGAAGGTAATTAGAAGTTGTACAACGTTTCCGAGAACGAAAATCGAGAGGACGGAGGTAAGGGAGAGGTTTGCGAAGGGGAGAAAGAGAAGTCCGAGGACGGCGAGACGGTTAACGAGCTCCGCGAGCGTCGGTTGCCAGATAATAAGGCGCTTTTGGAACGTTCCGACAAGAACATTCGACGTTGTATTAAGAAGGAAGGAAATCGCGGCAATCCCGATTCCGATTTGAACGACGGAGGTGTAGGGAAAAAGAAGACCGACGAGTGGGGCGAGTGAAAGAAAGAGAGCTCCCGAAACAATTCGAAGGGTGAGGAGGTTTCCGAGGATTTTTTCTTCATTTGCGCCAGGGGCCGAGATCATTTGCGTTGCAGTGAGGGTTAGTCCAAAGTCAACAAGAACGGCGAAAATCGAGATAAACGTAAGGACGAGGGTGAAGTCGCCAAATCCTGCCGGCGAGAGGAGGCGGGTAAGAACGCCCATCGTTACAACGGCGAGAATCGTCGAGAGAATTTTGCCCGTTAAATGGACAAGAACGTTTTTTGCGAGAGACATGAAATTATGGTATACTAGGGCGACTAAGAGGGGAAGACATGCTTACACAAAAATTACGCCAACTTTTAAGAAAATTTACGACCGGGTTTATCGTATTAGCGGTAATTGCCGGTTTTTTTGCGCCCGCCGAGGGGGTTTGGGCAGCGACCTACGAGACGCTTGTTGTCTCGGGAGGGGGATCGTTAACGATGGCGCCTGGCGAAAAAAAGATGGTACAGGTTGAGTTTTTGAATCGCTCGGATTTTACTTGGAAAAACGATGGTCCCGGATATATTTCGCTCTACACCCACGCTCCGAAGTACCGAAAAAGTGTTTTTGATCCGGGGACATGGCTTTCGGGGACGCAAGTAAAGCGAATTCGCGAGGCGAGCGTAAAAAAAGGAGAGAAGGCGACGATGAGTTTCGAGCTTCGTGCGCCAACGACGCCGGGAACCTATACCGAAGTATTTAAACTTGCGAGCGAGTCTCGAGCTTGGTTTGAAACGGGGGAGGTTAAGTATACAATTACGGTAAAGGAAAAGACGGTTGAGACGACGCCCGCTCCGGTGGCGGTGGTAAAACCGAAAGCGGAAATTACGGCGATGACGGCGGATCGCGTAAAGCTTACGGCGGGGAAGTCGGTTTTCTTTACAGTAGCAGTGAAAAATACTGGAACGACAACTTGGAATTCGACAAGTCTTGGGACGGTTGCGAAAGTTGAAACGCCCGTAAAGCCGGGGGAGGTGGCGACGCTTTCGTTTCGTCTAAAAGCCCCGGAAACAAATGGAACGCACAAGGTTGCGTATACGCTCGAAGTAGACGGGTCGGCGGTTGAGGGAACGGTTGTTGAGATTCCGGTCGAGGTTACCGGTGGGGCGGGAGAAGTGGCAAATACACCGGTTGATCCATCGGTTGAATCCTCGGATACCGCAAACTACGTTGAAGAGCCGATGATGCGGATCGCTTTTCTTATTGTGGACGAGGAAACGGATAACGAGGTGGTGATTACGTCAAACGAAAGTGCGTTTACGGTTACGGATCTTTCGGGAGCGGTTCTTGCCGAGCGGGCGGTAGGGCAGACCGTAAGGGCTTGGTATACAAATGGAACATATTATTACGAGGTGGACGGGGCGACGAGCTCGGTTTCTGGGGGAATCCGGTTTGTTCCGTCGACGGCGAATGCGGTGATGCTTGTAAAGAACTTCGATCGCCGTCTAACGCGTAACGCGAAATTCGCGGATAACGAGTACCGAAATATCCTCGAACTTCGGCACAATGACCATAAAGACCGAACTTGGCTTATTAACGAGCTTCCGCTTGAGTGGTACCTTCGTGGACTTGCGGAAACAAGTAACGCTTCACCGATCGAGTATCAAAAGGCCCTAATCACCTCGGCTCGAACGTACGCCTACTACCACTACACGCACGCAACGAAGTACAAAAAAGAATTTTTCCATATTTCCTCATACTCGTGGGACCAAGTTTACAATGGCTACGGTCAGGAAAAGCGGGCGCCAAAGATTACCGAGGCGGTAGAGGCGACGCGTGGACTTGTCGTTACTTACGAAGGGGATCTTGCGGTTACACCGTACTTCTCGCGCTCCGACGGTCGCACGCGCGACTGGAACGAGGTGTGGTCGGGGTCGGTGCCGTGGGCAAAATCTGTTGAAGTCCCTTGCGATAAGGGCAAAACCCTTTGGGGGCACGGCGTTGGACTCTCGGCTTCTGGAGCGATCTGTTTTGCAAACGAAGGAATGACCGGCGAACAAATCCTTAAGCACTTCTTTACTGGAATCGAGCTTACAAAGAAATGGAAATAA
>CAZBFR010000022.1:3268-13510 GCA_964491425.1 uncultured Gammaproteobacteria bacterium | reverse complement strand
GCTTTTTTGCAATCGCGCGGACCTCCGATTTTTCCATCTCGCCAATCGGGAAAAGAGATTTCGTGAGCTGTTCTTGCGTTAACTGACAAAGAAAATAACTTTGGTCCTTATTTTGATCGATACCGGCAAGAAGATGCGTCGTTCCATTTTCGTCGACGCGCGTACGGGCATAATGACCCGTGGCAACGAAATCCGCGCCAAGCTTTTCCGCCTCACGCATTAAAAATCCGAACTTCATGTACTTATTACAAAGGACGTCCGGATTTGGCGTGCGCCCAGCCTCGTACTCGGCGAGCATATATTCGTACACGTTCTTTCGGTACTCGTCCTCAAAATCAAAGGTATGAAAATCGATTCCGATTTGCGCCGCGACCCGCATTGCGTCCCGTCGCTCCGTTCGCCAACTACACTCGCTCGAATCAATGCCGTCCGACCAGTTCTTCATAAACGCCCCAATGACCTTGTAACCGGCCTCCAAAAGCAAAACCGCGGACACGCTCGAGTCCACCCCACCGGACATCCCTAGAAGCACGGTTTTTTGCTTTTCCATAAGCCGTTATCATACGATTTTATTGACAAAAGGTCAAGAAAATGCTACTGTTCTCGGTCCCTTGGAGGTGCCCTTGAAACAACGACTCTACCGGCTACTGCTCGAGTACGTCCCCTCGTCACTCAACGAGGACGACAAGCGAGCAATCCTCGCGCACGCCACCCGCGGAGCGCTTGCCCGATTCCGGGAGATGTGGCTCATCCTCATCTTCGGTCCGATTCCGAAACCGCCAACACTTCTCTTTCGAGACCGCGGGGACGCCCTCGCCTACGCGATCGCTGGGCGTGAGTTCATCAGCCCGGCCTTCCTCGACCTTGTCCTCGCTCTCCGCCTCCGCGGATAGCGCGACAACTCTACATACGCGAAGCGACCACCGAGTGGTCGCTTCCTTGTTAATTTACGTCACCAACCACTCTCTTTCGCTTATTTAGGTTAATTTTACTTCGCTCCAAACCGCGCGCATACGCTGTGGATCGTTTTGAGATCGATCCGACTTGGGCCTGTTTATTATTTGGCGCAATACCTCGATTGTCTACGGCGAGTTGTTGAATCCGATCGAATTGATCCTGCAGGATCCGATTTTCCACACGTAGTTGCGCCATTTCGCGAGCAGCTTTTCCAAACCATCGGTTCAAAAAGCCTTCTTTTTTTAGTTCATTCATTCGCTCTTGCTGTTTCTCAAAAAGCTGGAGAGCCCTCCCTAACTCGCGAACGTCTCGAAAATGGAGATCAGGAAGCCCTAGATCCTTCGCATGAACAAGGAGGTAGTCGACATCAGCACCGTCGACCCCAAGAATTTCCGTTGTTAATTTCTCTGCGCGTATCTCTTCGTTGATCTCGTTGTCGGTAAGCGATCCTTCAAACGTCGGCAAATCGTCAACTGCTCTCGCTTGTTTTTCCCATACGTCTGTGCCAAGCGCCCTATTAATCATTTCTATTTTTGCATCATCGTTATTTTCAGGTTCAGGCATTTTTTCAACGTACGGTAACGGCCCTAAATCCGCAGGTCGATCATTATCCATTAGCCCAGCGATTTCGCGTGCCTTTTTCGGTGTTAGCATGACCGTTTCCTGATCATCCGTCGACTCCGTTGTTCCCTTTGAAGCCCTGAGTTTGCGCTTGATCTCCTCAACCTTGATTGCCGATTCCTCACTTTGTTCCAGTTCATCCCGCTCTAGTCCATTCTGTGCTAATTCATCCTGCACAAGAACGGCTTCATTATTCTCATCAATTTCATCAACAGCTCGCTCAATGACGTTTCGATCAATGAACATGAATTCCATGATCTTCTTGTCGTCTCCATTATCATCCTTTTCAAAATCATGCGCCATGTCGACGAGTTCAGCCCGAACAGCCGCCCGATCATTCTTTGGAATATCCGCAAAAGAATCCCCGTTCTTAAGTTTATCAGCGAGAACTCCGCGCAATTTTATTAAATCAATTTTACCGTCCGCTCCCCTGAAGTCCTCCGTCCATGACGTAGTACGCTTTTCTTGAGTTAACCCAATGTCTCGCGCCAAAGGAGCTTTAATATGGACCGTCTCCGGATCGCGAACATCCTCCTCTTTTCGAGCTTTCGCTTCCGCTCTTTTTGCTCGGGTTAATGCACCAAATTCACCTCTTCGTTCAATCATAGTAAATGTTATGCCTCATTATAGCCTTGCGTAGACCATTCTCCCTATCTTTTTGTCCACAAAGCAAAAACCGGGGCGTTAGCCTCGGCTTTTACATTTGGTTCCCAGACAGGGATTCGAACCCCGATTCTCAGGACCAAAACCTGATGTCCTGCCCTTAGACGATCTGGGAATGTGGGCAAATAATAGCTGAGGTTCGGTTTTCCGTCAATCAACGACGCTTCCCCCGAACGCCTCGACAAGGGAGTCGATCGTCTTTTCCTCCTCTGGTTTTTGATACACCGGCACAATGATCCGCTCTATGCCCATCACCTCTTTTACGGCATTTGCGATTAAAGCGAGTTTCTTTTGGTCGTTCACCGTATCGAAATGGAATTGGTGCGGGATGCCGATATGAATTTCCTTATCGTTTAATACAAACGGTTTCGCGTTTGAGACGACGAGCGGAATCGCGATATTTACGCGGGCAAGGGCCTCCATAATCCTGCCCCATTTATTTTGGATTTCCTCGAGTTGCGGGTTATCGTTTTTTGGAGCCGGAGGTGGGGTTGGTTTTTGCGGAGGTTGTGCGACCGGGGCGGGTTGTGCGGGAGCCGGGCTCGGCTGCGCAGGGGTGGCTACCGGCGCTACGGGAGGGATTGGTTTAGGAGTAGTCGGCGCCGACGATGAAAATGACCCGAGAAGGGCAACCTCGAGGTTAATTTGCGGAATCGGATCAAACATCGGCTTCGCGCGGGCGGAAAGAATTGCGTCGAGAAGCGTCGTAAGTTCATTGTCAGTCATCGCTTCGACGATTTTTCCCATTTCGGCCTCAAACCCAACGAACTGGTCGGATACGGGTGCTTTCGATTTAAGAAAAAGACAGGCGCGAACAAAACCGATTAGTTCCGTATAGAGATAGTTCATGTCCCCACCTTCGTCGATAAACGTGTAAAGCGCTTGAAGGATATCGGTCGGGCTTTTCTTTTGGTAACTAGAAACAAGGTTTACAACAACGGATAGCGAAGTTTTTGGAAGGATGATAGACGCAACCGCTTCGGTTATCTCGTCCGTTCCGAGAGCGAAAACTTGGTTAAGGAGACTTTCCGCGTCGCGAAGACAGCCGTCCGAAAGCCGGATAATGGCGTCGAACACGGGGTCGTCAACCTTCTTCCCTTCGGCAACAGAAAGGGTTACAAGTCGTTCCTTCATTTGAACCTTACCAATTCGGTGGAAAGTAAATTGTTGGCAACGGGAAAGAACAGTATCTGGAATTTTATGGAGATCAGTTGTCGCAAGAATAAAGAATGCGTGATTTGGAGGTTCCTCGAGCGTTTTTAAAAGTGCATTAAACGAACTATTTGAAAGCATGTGCACCTCGTCGATAATAAAGACTTTGTATTTTGCGCTCATTGGAGAGAAACGAACGCTCTCAATCACATTCTCGCGCATTACATCGACTTGTGTGTTTGAAGCCGCGTCAATTTCAACGATATCGGAAAGGGTGTGCTTATTAAACGATCCACAGGCGCTACAAGTATTACACGGCTCCGACTCCCCTTCTTTACGATTAAGGCAGTTCATCGCCTTCGCGAAAAGTCGCGCGATCGTTGTTTTCCCGACCCCGCGAGGCCCGGAAAAAAGGTACGCATGTGCGGTTGTGCCGTTTGCAATTTGATTTGCGATTGTCGTTTTAACGTGTTCTTGCCCCGTAACGTCCGCAAACGCCATCGGTCGATATTTGCGATAAAGCACTTCACTCATATGTCGGCATTGTACAGGAAAGTTGGAAACAAAAAAGGGACCAGAGTTCTTTAAAATGAAAAACTGGGCAGGGCTTCCAGTGTGAGCGCTTTCATACGCCACACCTTCTACCCCACCCAGGACCCTTCAGGCTTGCACCCGAGGGAGACGACACCAATCCTGCGCGAACAGGACAGGTGTGACCAACTGTGCACTGGTGCACTTGCCACCGATCAACACGTTTCGCGACGTATCCTTCGGTGTCGATGTTGCCATCGAAATCCCTAGCCTTGGGATTGCATTACGACCGCCGAGTCGTAATTTGGAGGTCAGTCCCCTCCGCCCCGCCAGGTAGTGTTGGGCGGGACCACGACACGTGTCGTGCGTAGTGCCTAGCGGCTTGCTAGACACGCCACCTCGCAGGTTGCCGCTACCCGCTTGGTGGCCAAGTATCTTACTCTTGCGGCTCTCTCGCGTACCCTCCGTACAATTTCGTTCACGGAAGGTTTCCCAGTATACCAGATTTTAGCCTTTTTGTGTGCCGATGCGAGACGCGGCGAACCACATCCCCTTGGCAAACGAAATGTAGCACAAAACGACCCATTCGTCAAGAGCTGGGTCGTATAAACGGCTATAGTTAGCTAAAATATAAACAAAATAGAGGCCTAAAAAGCAAACACCCGGACGGAGCGTATGCTTCGTCCGGGTCGTTTCGCGGCAGGGCACGGGCAGGTGTCACTGGATTGGTAAGAGCAAGCTCCTACCGCTCAACAGAGACAACACTGCCCGCACCCAGCTTGAATGCGATTCCGCAGATTGACGTTCGAGCCTGAGCTCAACAGTGGTTTTTAGGCACTGGATTGGGTTTTGTGACCCATTCTACGTGTTTTCCGCGCGGATTTGTGAGACGGATCTCACACCCCCGGAGTGCAGTATTGCATGCACTCTACCCTAGTAGCGTTTTACCGCCTTTTTTTACGGTGAGCTTTTGACGGCTCCTCCGATGCGTTTCCTGTCCCAAAGGACCGAATTCGCATGAGCGTTACAAGCGCTCTTTTACTAGGCGTGATTGGTCGTCACGCTTCGTTTTTGTCTGTTTCGTATCGAACCGAGGTCCGACACGCGTACCGTACGTAGACTGAGGCTTCTCAAGGTGTCGTTTCTCGCGAAGCAACTCCAATTGAATTCCTCTTTATCAGTAGCCCGCACGGGGCTTAAGCGATTCTTGCGAACCGCTTCATAAACCGTGACCGAGATCACGACCCATGGAGTTGACTGACGACTCTCGTTTAGGTGCAACGTATCGAGGTGAACCTCGTCACAGACGTTGCATCTAGGAACTTTTGGCCGAAGCTTATCGTTCCTACCTTCTCCCTCGTCTCTGCAGACGTGATCGGTCGAGGCCGATCTTTGGGATTTTTCAGCTCCGACCGAAGTCGACGCTGACGTGGTTAGGTAACCCACGGAGTACAATTTAACTCGTACTCTACCTCTGCTTTGACGTATCCCATTCGGGGCTCGCAGCAGCTTTCAGTTGACCTTTCGGTTTGTACCAGCAGATTTCTCTGCTTGGATGAGCGCTACTGAGACACGCTCTTTTTGTCTCTCCCACTAGGTTTGTGAGTTTGACTAGGCTTGGAGTTGAGCGAACTTGCGTTTGCTCTAGCTTACTCTTTGCCAGGCTTTTCGAATCGCTTCGAAAGCCTTTTCCCGATCATGTCTTGCTAGGACTTTAGAACCACCGAAGTGATTCATTTGAACCTTGGCCGAAGCCGAGATCCAATCGATGGAATCGGGGGCCACCTATTCAAGCTTTGGTGTTGAGCTTAGTCTGCGCCGAGGCGCCGACCAGGTCGAACTGCTACTTGAAGGTAACGAGAACTATACGCGGAAAATTAACACCCCGCAAGTGCGGGGTGTGGATAACTAACTTTATTCGCTAACGTTGGGCAGGGATTGGCGGCGGTGTGCGCTCAGTTCCCTTTATTCCGATACCTGCGCGGAGAGCGATTTCGCGCTCGACGAGCTCTTTTGGCTTTCCAAACGTGAGGCGGGAGATTTCTTTTAGGTTCTTTGCGAGCTCCATATCCGGTTCTTCCGGCGCAACGGCGGAGAGAGTGAACGGCTTGAGCTGGACATTATTCGCGATAAGCTTTGCGTTCCAAGTAAACTTATCGGTATTCATTAGATCGTATGGGGAAAAGGTCGGTTCAAAAACTTTTCCAAGAATTTCAACGTCTTCCGGACCGATTCGAGACGCGAGCATAGAGCCGACGTTCCCGAGAACAGCGTCGCGGATTTTTGTATCGCCGTTGTTTGCAAGTTGTCCCATGTATTGGTGGGCGAGGACGAGGTTGAGGTGATACTTACGTGCCTCGGAAAGAATTGTTGCGATTGACGGAGTAATAAAGTTTTGGAACTCGTCGATATAGAGATAGAAATCGCGTCGTTCGTCTTCTGGCATGTCCGCTCGAGAAAACGCCGCCATTTGAAGCTTCGCGACCATGATTAATCCAAGAAGATTTGCGTTTACTTCTCCCGTTTGACCTTTTGAAAGATTTACAAGGAGGATTTTCCCGGAGTCCATAATGTCTCTAAAGTCGAAAGCGCTCTTTGATTGCCCGATAATATTTCGCATCATCTCGTTTTCGACGAAACGTCCGACTTTTGAAACGAGATAGCCCATCATCTCCGACTTATGATAATCGGAAGTCTTCGCCATTTCGTCGAGCCAGAACGATTTTACAATTGGGTCGGTCACTTTTTCGATCCAACGTTTTTGGAAAGCGTCGTCAGCCACAATTCGAGGAATTTCGGCAATTGTCCCTGGATGCTCGAGGTCAGACATGAGGGTGAGCATAAAATTACGCATCGAATGCTCAAACATCGGCCCGATCATTTCCGGCGGGAAGAGCATGTAAAAGATCGAGATCATTTCTTGTACTGCAAAATCACGCATGTTCTCGTTCGGTGCTTCGAGCATGTTAAGCCCCATAGGGCGCTCCATATCGGCCGGGTTGAAATAAATCACATCGTCGATTCGCTCTGGAGGAATCGAACCAAGAATCATATCGACAAGATCGCCGTGTGGATCAATAACCGCAACCCCCTTCCCTGCGCGAATATCTTGCACGGCAAGGTGGCGAAGAAGATAAGATTTTCCGCTACCGGTTTTTCCAATCATGTACATGTGACGTTGACGGTCACTCTCATTCATATACACCTCGGTGCGCGTACCGCGATACGAGTTGTAACCAAGATGAAGTCCGGAGGTCGGGAGACCGCTTGGAGCCGGCGCAATACGCGCGTCGAGCCATCGGATATTTGGTGTTTCGGTCGTCGGGAGAGGAAGATGCCAAAGACTCGCGAGCTCCTCCGTGTTTAAAATGATCCGATAGCCTTCTCGGAATTTTCGGTAAATAAAATCCTGGATAAGTGTCGCCTTTGATCGAGGAATCGATTTCGTAAACGCATTTCCAAATTCGTAGATATTGTACTGTGCGAACGCTTGGAGAACCTGATTAAGCACCCCTTGCGCCGAAGTTGGGGTTTGGCTCGACACGACAATTCGAATATTGACCTCCATCCCGGCCTTCGAGATTTTTTCTTCGATTCCCTGGAGCATGTTTTGCTCGGCCTGACTTAACCGACGCTCGCGCATTTTCGCGTCGGACTTATCGATCGCCTCCTTTGTTTTAAGGGCATTCTTCCAAGAACTTTTTCCGCCACCCTTCGCCTCCGAATAGCTCATCCCCTCGTTCATGTTCTTTACAATCCGACTTCCAAGCGAACGCCATCCGGAATTCGCAGGACGCGCAATAATTTGGATCGCCGCCCCGTCGTTCTCATCGATCTTCGAGAGCGCATTAGTAATCGCGTTAAGTGGATCGTTTTCGAGATTCTTATACGTCTTAATCGGTAAAATCGATTCGCGCTTAAACGTTAAGTAGCCCCCGAGAATCGTTCCCGTAGGCGAAAACATATTGTAATCTTCGACGTCTTCGATATGGGCGTCCGGATACTGGGCGTGAAGTTGTTGCTCGATAAAACTAAAGGCAGATTTTTTCGCGGTAATATAGAACGAAATCGCTTTTTTGTGCGAAACAATTTCGAGTGCGATATCGTCGGATCTACCCGAAAACCAAGCCCGAAGCCCGGATTCCGGCGCGATTCCCCCGATTGCCGAGTAGAATGTCTCAACAATCGAGATATCTTCCTGCTTTTGATCGACGCGATCTTCCCCGCGAACATCGCTCTCCGTCTTAAACTTTGGCAATCGAATTAAAAACGTTTTTCTCGCCGACTCCCCAATTCCGACGGATCGCTTCCGCCCCGCAAACGCCCGTAAAATAAAAACGACCCCCAAGAGTGTAAGCCCGAGGCTTAAAACCCCTACGACGAGAATAACTATCTCAAGCGGAATCGAAGAAAGGAGTTCGTTCATAGAGTTGTCGCGACTCGCGCATTAACAAAATCGGCGATTTTATCCGCCTTAATCTTTACTTCTTGCTCAACGTAATAAATATTGATTCCCGTAACAATCCGAAGCCAGCTTCGAATCAGGTCCATAATCTTCTCGATCACAAATTTCCCGCTTTGGATCATTTGGTAAATCGCAACCGCCGTCTCCTCCCCCTTCGTCTTAAAAAGTTGTCGTTCATTTTCAGGAAGCGACAAATACAAATCGCCCAAATTTTCCGACAAAAGCGTTTCGACAGACAAAAGCACATCGTCCTTCGTCGCCATTGGTGCACTCGAAGGTAGAGCGGCGCTTTGACGAAGCGACTCCATTTCCTGCGTCAATCGCTCATCCTCAAGCGCATCGGGTAGCGTTCCCGATTCGTGCTCTTCCTGCGTCCACTCTCGTTCAATTCGCGGAGCGCGAAGCCCCTCCTTTAATTCGTCTACCATACAACGGAAGTATAGCAGACATGGCCCCTATCCCTCCACTAACTTTTGCCCATCCTTTGTATCCTTCACGATAAATCCTTTTGATTCAATCAATGCTCGTAGTTCGTCGGACTTAGCGAAGTCGCCCATAGCCCTAGCGGCTTCACGCTCTCGAAGGAGCGATTCGATTTCGGACGAAACGGTAAGCGGTTTTGCAACGTAGAGCTCTAAGTGAAGACCGAGTACGGAATCCATCGCAAGAATCGTCGCCGACTTCACCCCCGATTCAAGTTCCGAATCAACGAGTTTCCAAAGAACGGCAAGCCCCGCCGATGTATCAAGATCATTGTTCACAGCCGTTTTAAATTCTTCTAAAAGACTTGCGTCAATTTCCGTAGGCGTATTCCATTCTCGCACCGTCGCCCGTAGTCGTTTTAATGCGTTTTGTGCCGAATCGAGCGCTTCAAACGTAAAATTCTGTGGCGATTTATAGTGCGCCCCAAGCGTAAAGTAGCGGAACGCGATTGGATCATATCCCCGCGCGATTAAATCGCGAATCGTATAGGTATTCCCAAGCGACTTCGACATCTTCCCCCCGTCTACCGTCAAAAATCCATTGTGCATCCAGTAATTTGCGAGTTTATTCCCGCGAGCCCCCTCGGTTTGCGCCATCTCGTTCGTATGATGGACCGGCGCCAAATCCTCTCCTCCTGTATGGATATCAAACGGCGAGTCGAGATACGTCTCGCTCATAGCACTACACTCGATATGCCAACCCGGAAAGCCAACGCCCCAAGGCGACTCCCATTCCATTTGTCGCTTCTCGTCCTCCGGCGAAAACTTCCACAATGCAAAATCGCTCGGATTTCGTTTTTCTTCATTTACCTCAACGCGCGCCCCCTCTTCTTTTTCTTCGAGTTTTTGTCCCGTTAAAATCCCGTAGTCCGGTAACTTCGCCGTATCAAAGTAGAGGCCGTCCGTAATCTGATACGCAAATCCTTTTTCAAGAAGCGTCTCGATCATAGCGATCTGCTCCTTGATATGGTCCGTCGCCTTCGGCATGATCGCCGGTTTAAGCAAATTAAGCGCCGACATCCCCTCGAGAAATTCATCCGTATACATTTGCGCAATATCCCAAGCGGTCATCTCTCTCGCCCGAGCCTCCTTCTCAAGTTTATCCTCCCCGTCGCTTCCATTATCGGTTAAATGACCAACGTCCGTAATATTCATTACGTGTCGGACCTCGTACCCGTTAAGTTCAAACATTCGCCGAAGCAAATCCGCAAATAAATACGCTCGATAATTCCCGATCGACACACTTCGATATACCGTCGGACCACAAGAGTACACGCCTACTTTTCCCGGATTAATCGGCGTAAAAACCTCTTTTTTCCTCCCAAGCGTGTTAAACAAAAGAATATCCATAGTTACGGATATTCTTTCATA
>CAZBFR010000022.1:0-3168 GCA_964491425.1 uncultured Gammaproteobacteria bacterium | reverse complement strand
TATTTACAAGAACCGACGTCGATCGCAACAAGTTGCCAGGCGTTCCCCGCGTCAATCACTCCGTTCTCCGGATCTTGATTCTTTACCCACCCGAAATCGAGCGTAAACGGTACCGGCTCTCCCGATTTTCCGCACGTAAACGTTCCCGTCGCGCGAGAGTAGGAAGCCATTCCCCTTGCCTCCTCGGTAGGCGTTATTCCGTCCTCCGTCCCCGTTACAAGAATATTTTCTACTTTATCGATCTTCTTATCGTCGCGCATTTCGGTTAAATCCTGTGCGAGCTCTTCAACAGTCCATTTTTCCGGATACGAATAGTGGATGTACCAAGCAACATTTTTTGGAAAAACGTCCATGTTACTAATAATTTCTTCCGCGTATCTCTGTGCATTCGGTTGTGTAAGCGTATATTCCGACGCACATCCCGCCCCAACAAGTAAAAACACAACCGGCACCACGAACAATTTCTTTAGGTCCATATTATGAATCTCCTTTTATGAATAAAAGACTTACAAGTGGCAAAATTGGCCAGATATAAGCGTAAGGAGTTGAAACGAAAAGCGTCTGGAGAAGCGGCGAGAGTCCGGCGATAATTTCGTTTGGAAGGAGCTGGAAAATGACAAAGATAAAGAGAAGCGCGGAGAGAATTCCGAAAAGTCCGTTTTCCCATCCCTCCGGAATCGTATGTGGTTCGAAAAAACCGTTGCGGTTGATAATGAGCACGGCAACAATGACAGAGATCAGGTACAGTCCGAGCGTTTGTAAAACTGCCGGAGCGGAAATGAACCCAAAACTCGCGACCTTTAGTCCCGGAATAAGAAGAAAACTTAAACTACCGACATAGACACCCGCGAGAAGATTCGTCGCATAATCTTTTCCGAGTGTGTAAACATACAAAATCGCAAGGGCGACAACGCCAACCGCGATCAGCACGTCAAAGCTCGCAAACGGCGTATTAAACGCTCCGAGGTAGTCGACAATTTGCTCTTCCTCCATAGTCCTCTCCATTATAGCACGAAACCCACGCGTGTTAGGCGTGGGTACGAAACGGTGTTCACTTCCCTCTCGGCAGGAGCGGGACAACCTTGTCGAAATAGTCGCGCTCAGACGCACGAAGGGTGAGTTGATCTCTCTTGATCAACCGAGCGAGTACCTTGTCGGCATCTTCAAACATGTCTTCAACGCGCTTGAGCTGCTCCTTGTAGTAACCCTCGAAGCACTTGAGGGTGAGGACGGTCGCGAGTGCCACCGCGAGAAGAAGCGGGAGAAGAACGGGACTCGGCCCACCGAAAAGCTGGATCGTGTACGAGGTGAGGTACGCGCCACTTCCAACCCCTAGTCCGAAAATCGCTACGTTCGTTACAACCTCCGCGAAGAAGTGATTCTGGTCTTTCCGACGAAAGGCTCGTCGAAGACGTCGCCTCTGCAGGCGGAGCTGCTTCGGGTCAAAGAACCGGTCCTCATGTACAAACGTCATGATGTGCATCGCATCCTCCTGCGCCAAAACTACACAAAAATGCCACTGCAGTCAACGTCCTAATGCATAAAACCCCGCGACTTGTTCGACAAGTGCGGGGCGATAGATCTTGCAGCTCCAGTCACGACAAGAAGTCGTCGACAGTGAAGGGCGGCTTGCGTTTCATTAATTTCCAGGTGATTAGTGGCTTGACGTGGCGTTCGAAGTCAACACGCGCCTGATGCATCCTCAACCAGTCTTCGCTTTGCGAATCTCGAATCATCCGCTTGACCCGTTCGATAGGCCAGTCTCGCTCCAGTCGTTCCAGTGTCTTGATCGCGAACTCCCAACGTCGCAACCGTTTTTCTGGAATGCACTGGAGCGTCCGAACAAGCACGATACAGACCAACACGGCAACGATGTGGGCCACGAGTCGCCCTCCCGGGACGTGAAACGCTGCTAGAAATGGCACAAGCGTCCCGGCAGTAAGCCCTCCTGCTACCACAATCAATACGATTTTCGGCCAGCTAATGTAGGATGCGACCCGCATACGTACAAGAGGCAGGCCTTCAATAAACCTACTTCGATGTCGCGAGAGTAGCCAAACGGGGAAATACGAAACAAACATCTGAATATTCTTCTCGATTTCGGCTTGTTTTACAGTGTTCAAAGTACACCTCCATCGCCAAAACTACACAAAAATACGGCCGTCGTCAAACCCTGAATGCACGAAACCCACGCCTTACGGGGCGTGGGCATAGGGACAGCGAACCGCATCGTTCAAGTGGTGACTGTCTTCACGATGAGGTCTACTATGTGCGCAACGCGGAATCGAATCCGACTGAGACCGTCAGTGTTCCTCTGAACAAACATCCGTTCAATCAAGTCGGGGTCGAAGATGACCGAATGACCGCTTCGTGTCGGGAAGCTAATCGTAAGATCAAGGAGATCATCGTCGGATACGATGAGCCCAGCATCGTTGAGGTGCAAGGTATCACGCGTCACACTGAGTCGAGCCGGAGGAATCCGAGGCGGAGACCCAGCGTCGAGTGCACGCACGATCGAGATACTAGATGAGGCTCCCGGCACCCGAAACCGCTCGTCGTCCTCAATAAACCAGATCCCGCGAAACGGTCGAGCGCCGTTTAGTGCGTCAACGAGTTCATGCGTAACGTGGTGCGGCTGTCTCTGACCGTACCCACCGCCTCCGCCACCCTGACCCGATCCGTATGCGTCTAAGCTTCTCTTCATCGTAGCCTCCTTTCGCGAGCGTTTAGTTACGCGGCATCATGTTTGTTGTGCCCCTCACAGGTTCGGAGCGATTTCTTCGTCGTAGCACTTCTGCGCCGACTCTTGATCGCCTTCGGAGAGCTTCCACTTGCACTCGACAATCCGCTTCTCAATGCCGTAATGCTTGCGGAACACGTGGTTGCGAGGCTTCTGCATAAGCTCACTAATCACGATCAGTCCAATACCGCAACCGATCCCGAAAACGATCGTGGCGACCATGATCACACTGGCGACCCACAGGTTCGAACTCTCGAGGTGTGTTCGCACGAACCATGCGAGCGTCTGCGTATGCAGGAAGAGAATGCCAAGGAACCAGACGATCGAGATGGCCGTCACGAAACGCTCTACTCGTCGAGCCCTCTTTCGCCATTTGAGCGCATTGTTTTCGTACAACTCGCCCAGGAACTCGCCATTGATCTGGACAC
>CAZBFR010000021.1:0-13720 GCA_964491425.1 uncultured Gammaproteobacteria bacterium | reverse complement strand
AGATAGACGTGTCGGTGTCTGCGGATTCCGTAATAGTCCCCCCGCCACCAACGGTAGGGGCGGTGGAGTCGGCACCAGCATCACCGTCGAGAAATAGAACATGAACAGCCCCTCTTCCACCACCGCCCGTATCATCCTCGTAACCACCAACAGCAATATCAATAATGCCATCGCCATTTATATCACCCAAACCCGTGGATCCCGATCCAAACACGCCACCCGCATAAAACGTACCACTAAAATTCCCAGCCGTGTCGGATATCTTTTGATAAGGCGTAGTATCATCAAGAGTGCCGTCTGCATCCATAAACAGAATGTATGCGGCACCCGTATTTGTATTTGAGACAACGCCAGCGCAGTTTACTTCAGCCGTACAGTCGTCATCTCCAGGAGCACCAGCGACAAAATCACTTACCCCATCTCCATTTACGTCGCCGATCAAGGAAAGAGACATCGGGAACCTATCTCCACTTTCCACAAACGCACTCGTATCGACCACGTCATAATCCGCAACTGTGCCATCAGTGTTAAGATAAATAAGTGTAAAATATCCGATTGTTCCACTCGCTGTACTCGCACTATTTGAAGATTGCAGTAAAGAGTAAGGAGACCCAACGGCAATATCTGGCGTGCCGTCAGAATTCCAATCTCCGATTGCCGCGATTGACTCTCCGAATCGCTCACTATTAGAAAAAGTCTTACCTAAACCCCCTGCCGTATCAGAAATCTTTTGATAACCGTCGATTGAGCCGTCCGTATTCATAAAAAGTACGAAGACAGCACCTCGACCGGAACCTCCATCGGCAATATTTGATGCGCCAACCGCTAAATCTGTTACGCCATCGTCATTAACATCACCTATATTTGCGATTGCGCTTCCGAACGCAACGGCGGCGGCTTCCCCTACATCGGCTGATCCGATAATTGCTTCACCCGCGACAGAGCCGTTCGAATTTAGGAAAAGAATGAGAACGCTACTCGTGTTACCGACAGCCGTGTGATACTTAACAGCAATATCCTCATTTCCATCACCGTTTAAATCTCCAATCGCTCCAATCTCCTGTCCAAAACTCGCCGACGCGACAAGCGTTGTCGAAAGACCACCGTTTCCATTTGAGATTTTCGTATATCCTGCACCGGAAACACCAGCCGTTCCATCCAAAGTCCCATCGGCATCCATAAACGCAATATACACTTCTCCGGAATATGAGTTCGTATCGTCACCCCCCGGTGCACCAATCGCCAAATCCGTAATCCCATCATTGTTCAAATCGCCAATATTCGTAACGTTCGTACCGAGGTGATCGTTGTTCGCGAATAGCGCTCCAAAACCCCCGGTGCTATGCGCAAGTTGCTGATAACTCAAAACCTCCCCATCCGCCTGGAACGCTTGTCGCCACAAGAGGATCGACGTAAACGTCAACGCCGCGACAAGGAGTGCTACTCCCGTCGCTTTTACGGTCTGATAATTTGTTTTTTTCATAATCCTCGCTAAATTTTATTCGTTTCTAGTATAGCAAGGATTGCGCTTAAAGACGCTAACAAGGTGTGGAAAGACTAGGAGACATTTTCGGTGCCGACGACTTTTTGGATTTGCGCGAGAAGTTGCGCACTCTTTGTTACCGCGTATTCAGTTAACACTTTCTTTTCTTTCTCGGCGGATTTTACAAGGAGGTAAACGGGATCGTGGCCGGGCGTTTCGATAAAGAGCTTGCGCAGTTTTTCGATAATATCGTGTGTTGGGCGATCGGGCATTCGGATCGTTACGTTTTTTTGGTTCATGTCGGGAGGGGCATGCTCCTCGCGAGAATCGAGTTCGGGCCACATATCGGACTTAAGCGCATGCTCGACGCGCGGAATATCGCGATCATGAAAAATCACCACCTTATCGCCAAGAATCGAACGTGACTCACGGTCTTCCCGAATCGACACCTTTCCGCGAACAAGCATGTACGCGTTTGACACGAGTTGCGCCTGCGCGGTCGTATAGAGCTTCGGAAAAATAACGAGTTCCCCACTTCCGCTTAGATCCTCAATTCGCACAAAGGCCATCGGTTGTTGCTTTTTCTTTGTAAAAATCCGCTTGATTTCACCGACGATCCCAACGATCGTTACCTCGGTCTCGTCGTCGACTTCGAAAATCTTTGCGATTGGGGTCACTTTTTCCTTCATTCCTTCGAGCGCCTTTGCGGGATGAGACGAAATATAGAGCCCGATCAATTCCTTCTCCCAAGAAAGAAGCTGGCTTTGGGAAATTCGCTCTCCGGTTCGAAGCGTAAGGCGATGCTCTTGCATCGTCGGATCCATATCAAACATCGACACCTGGTTCGTCTCTTTATTTTTTCGCTCCTGGCGGTTAAAAAGGAGAATTTGGTCGAGGTTTGTAATCATTGTCGAACGGTCCGCAAAACGATCAAGCGCCCCCGACTTAATAAGCGACTCGATATTTTTCTTATTAAAACTCTTCGCGTCAACACGCGCCGAAAAATCGGCGAGGTCCTTAAAAAGTCCATGATCCTTCCGCTCCTTTACAATCATTTTCGCCGCCTCCTCTCCGAAGTTTTTTACGGCCGACAGTCCCCAACGAATATTTCCCGTCGCCTTCACAACCGAAAATCCCGGATACGATTCGTTCACGTCCGGCGGGAGAACTTCAATCCCCATCGTCTCACACTCTCCTACCTCGATTGTAATACGATCGATTAAATGGATATCGGCGTTCATAAGCGCCGCCATAAACTCACTCGGATAGTGCGCCTTTAAATACGCCGTTCGGTAAGAAATGAGCGCGTAGCAAGCGGCGTGCGACTTGTTAAACGCGTAGTCGGCAAATCCTTCCCAATCCGTCCACACTTTCTTCGCCACCGTTTGCGGAACGCCATTCTCGATACAACCTGACAAAAACCGCTCAAACATTTTTTCAAGCACGTCGCGCTTCTTCTTTCCCATCGCCTTACGAAGCGTGTCCGCTTCTCCCGCCGAAAACCCCGCGAGCGAGCGGGAAACTTTCATGATCTGCTCCTGATACACCGTAACCCCGTACGTCTCTTTTAAAATCTCTTCCATGAGCGGGTGATCGTAGCGGATTTTCTCCCGTCCATTTTTACGGTTGATGTATTGCGGAACCATTCCGGCGGATAATGGCCCAGGACGATAAAGCGAAACCATCGCAACAATATCTTCAAATCGCGTCGGCTTAAGTTCCTTAATATAGCGACGCATTCCGTCCGATTCAAGCTGGAAGACCCCGATCGTATCCCCCCGTCCGAGAAGCTCAAACGTCTTTTCGTCCGTAAGCGGAATCGCGTCAACGTCAACACGCACACCGTGTACCGCCTCGATAATCTCAAGCGCGTCTTCGATAATCGTTAAGTTTGAAAGCCCGAGAAAGTCCATTTTTACAAGACCCGCCGCTTCCGCCGAGTTAAGCGAATACTGCGTAACAAAAGCCATGTCTTCGCGTTGCCCTGACTGGATCGGAACGCGATCAACAAGCGGACGGTCTCCAATAACGATTCCGCAGGCGTGTTGCGAGGCGTGGCGAGGATTTCCCTCGAGCTTCATCGCAAGCTCGATTACTCGCCTCGCCATCGGATCGCGATTAACAACCTCGCGAAGATCGGCGTGCTCCTCGATCGCAACTTTAAGCGGAGTGTGACGCCCAAGCACCGGTTCCGGAATCGCTTTCGCAATAATATCCGCCTCTTGGAACGACAACCCCAAAACACGCGCCGCGTCCCGCGCCGCCGCTTTCGGCTTTAACGTTCCAAACGTAATAATTCCCGCAACATGATCCGCCCCGTACTTATGCGTAACATAATCCAAAACCTCTCCTCGACGGCGGTCGGCAAAGTCCATGTCGACGTCAGGCATCGACACACGATCCGGGTTAAGGAACCGCTCAAAGAGGAGTCCATACTTCATCGGATCAAGATCCGTAATACGAAGTGCGTACGAAATAATCGATCCCGCGGCCGATCCTCGTCCCGGTCCCACCAAGATTCCCTTATTCTTCGCAAAGTTTACGAAGTCTTGAACGATAATAAAGTACGACGCAAATCCCATTTTCTTAATAACCTCGTACTCAAACTCAAACCGTTCGAGAATCTCTTTTGGAAGCGGTTCTCTGTAGCGTTTCTTCAACCCCTCAAACGCAAGCTCGTGGAGATACCCTTCGTCACTCACCCCTTCCGGAAGCGGAAAAATCGGCAAGTAGTTATGACCAAGATCCATCTCGAAATTAACGCGATCCGCAATCTTCTTCGTATTTAGGGCCGCCTCCGGGACATCTGCAAAATACGCGATAATTTCTTCCGCCGTTCCAAATGATAAATCAACGTCCTCGGTATTCGTTTGCCGAAACGCTTCGAGCGTTCGCCCGCGCTGGATACAAAGTTGCGCCTCGTACCCCTCTCGATCCTCCGGGTTCAAATAAAATACGTTCTTTGTCGCGACAAGCGGAATCCCCGTCTTTTTTGCAAGCGCGATAATTCCCGTGTTCGCGTCAATCTGTCGGTCAAAGTCCGGATGATGGACAACCTCGAGAAAAAAATTCTCTGCGCCAAAAATATCTCGATACTCAAGCGCAAGTCGCTCGGCCTTCTCCGGATCATCGTTCAAAATCGCCTCCGGAATTTCTCCGCGAAGACTTCCCGAAAGAGCGATAAGTCCACCCGCATACTTACGCAAGTAATCCTTATCAATTCTCGGCTTGTAGTAAAATCCTTCGAGGAATCCATCGCTCGCAATATGAAGAAGGTTTTTATACCCCGTTTCATTTTCCGCAAGAATCGTTAACCGGTACGGACGGTCGTCAACGCGCGGACGCTTATCCGTCATCTTGTTTTGCGCAATATAGGCGTCGAGCCCGATAATCGGCTTGATCCCCGCGTCCTTGCACGCCTGAAAAAACTCAACAGCCCCGTACATCACTCCGTTATCGGTAAGCGCCATCGCCGAAAAACCCTGCTCTTTAGCGCGAGCAACAAGCGCTTTCGGGCCCGCGAGAGCCTCAAGAAGCGAGTAATGAGAATGCACGTGCAAATGCACGAAATCCTTCGGTTCCATATCGACCCTGGCACTTTAGCACATTTTTAAATGATTATCATTTTGCCTGCGCCGATAAAATGATCCCGAGCACCCTCTTCTCCCCCACCTTTTGTAGTTGAGACTTTGTCGCAACTAGAGAATCTAAAATTTGCAAAAAGCCCTTATAATTTGAATAAGCTAATCACGCTAAATGAAACATAGTCTCATCTGCAAAACCACCCGGATTACTCCTCCCCAACTCCCTTCGACCAACGATTTTTCCAACCGTTAATTACGTCTTCAAACTTCGTGACTTTTAGATGAATCGACTGAATAACCGCGTTAATTTTGTGAATCACGGAAACAATCTGCCAAATAACAAAACAAACAAAGACCGTGAGGAAGAGGGCACAAAAGGCAAGGACGTAGTAGAGGAGATCGAGAGATTCCATATTAACGAATAGTTGCGTTAAACGCCGTCGTAACCGCGCTTCCAATCTTTGTCATTTCCCCTTCGACTTCCTCGGAAGTAAGCGTACGGTCGCTTGCGCGAAGCGTTAGGGAAAGTGTAACACTCTTTTTTCCTTCCGGCACTCCTTCGCCTTTATATTCTTCGACAAAGCCGACGGACTCGACGAGCGCTGAAGTTTGCTTAATCGTACTCGTGAGATCCGCAAACGCCGTTTCGCGCGCAACAAGAAGAGAAAGATCGCGACGCGCGTCTTGGAAGAGTGGTTCCGGAACGTAACGACGGGTAAGTTTCATTTTCGGGAAGAGCGCCTCGAGATCAAGCGAGAGTAAGAGCACGGGAGCATCGACTCCAAATCGTTCTTGATAGACGCCTGCAACTTCGCCAAGCGTTCCAACCTGCGCGCCGTCCGCCATAATCGAGGCACTGCGCGTTCGGTGCCATTTCTCGTTAATCTCGCGAACGAATGTGAACGTCAAACCAAACCGCTGCGCAAGTTCTTCGACGAGCCCCTTAAGCGCAAAGAATCCGTCGTCGTTTCCCGCTTCGTTAAAGCGCGCGACGCACAGATGCGTTTTTTCGTTTGGTAAATCACCAGCTCGTTTTTCGTACACGCGCGAAAGTTCAAAAATCATTCCCGTTTTTTCTCGCGCTTGGTTTTCGACAACCGCCGTGAGGACCGATGGAATAAGCGAAGTTCGCATGTGCGAAAGTTCGACGAGGAGCGGATTGTAAATCGACACAGCCGACTCAACCGGCAAATCATACTTCGCCATCACGGCTTCCGAGGTAAATGAATAACTAAAAACTTCGGTATACCCAGCCATTTGAAGAAGCGATTTTACGTCGTCCTCGAGGATCAGCGTTCGGTCATGACCCTTCGACGGTGGGGCGGAATTTGGAAGGACGGACGGAAGATTGCCGTAGCCGTACATGCGCGCAATTTCTTCTGTAAAGTCGACGCTATGTTCAATATCATGATCCCGGAAATACGGAACGGTGACCAAATAGGAATCGCCACTACCCTCCGCGGTAAATCCGAGCGCGGTAAGTGCGCGGAGCATCTCCTCCGTCTCAAGCGGAATTCCAAGCATCGCTCGCGCGCGGTCTGGAGAGAACGGGAATACGAGCGGTTTATAGGCGCCGGCACGTTCGTCAATCACCGGTGACGCAACGGCCCCACCCGCGATCTCAAGCGTAAGTTCAACGGCGCGGGCAAGCGCGAGAGGCAACGCCTCGGTCGAAAGCCCCTTTTCGTACATCGATTGCGAATCCGAAAACAAATTGAGCGCGCGCGACGTTTTTCGCACTGGCACCGGGAGAAAATTCGCCGCCTCGAAAACGATCCGCGTTGTCTTCTCGCTTACACCACTATTTGCTCCGCCCATCACTCCCGCGATCGCCGACGGCTTCGTTTTATCCGCAATCACAAGCGCCTCGCCCGTAAGCGCGTACTCTTTCCCGTCGAGCGCCGTCATTTTTTCCCCGCCTTTGGCCCGTCGTACAATTAGTTCATTACCCTCGAGCAAGTCATAATCAAACGCGTGGAGCGGCTGACCGAGTTCGTGGAGAACATAGTTCGTAATATCTACAATATTGTTGATTGGACGATGACCCGAAAGAAGAATCCGTTGCTGTAGCCAGGCCGGCGACGGACCAACTTTTACGCCGTCGATCGCCACCGCCATGTAGCGCGGACAGGTAACTGAATCTTGTACGGAAACCGAAATTGGAAGACTCACGGAAGGCGATGGAATTTCCGGAACCGCTGGCGCGTTAAACGACTCTCCGAGAACCGCTCCCGCTTCGCGCGCAAGACCGACAATATTCATAGCGTCCGGTCGATTCGTCGTCACCTCAATTTCAAAAAGTGTGTCGTGTAAATCAAAAGCCTCGGCAAACGGCGTTCCGGCCGGCGCGGAAAGGAGATCAGTCAAATCCCAAATTCCGTGCTCGACGCAAGGCGCCTTTTCAAACCCAAGTTCGTTTGGCGCACAAATCATTCCAAAACTTTCCTCTCCTCGAATTTTCGTCACCGCAAGTTCAACGAGCTCGCCCTCGCCATGCCATCGCACTTTCGCGCCCGGAAGCGCAACAACAACCCGCATCCCCTGCGCAACGTTCACGCCTCCGCACACAATCGTCACCTCGCGTCCCCCAATATCAACCGTACACAGCTTCAACTTATCCGCCCCCGGATGCGCTCGTACTTCTTTCACGATTCCAATCACAACGTTCTCGTACTTTGACGCCAAATCCTCGATCTTCTCGATCGACATCGACTTCAAGCTCATCTCACGCGCGAACTCCTTCGGCGAACGGTCCGCCCTCGTGAATTCTTTGATCCATTTATAACTCGCAAGAATATTCATATTAGAATTGCTTGAGGAAGCGCAAATCATTTTTATAAAGCGTACGGATATCGTCGATATTGATTCCGGATTTCATCATCATTGTCCGCTCAATTCCGAACCCAAAGGCAAATCCCGTATATTCGTTTGGATCAAGACCTGCCGCGGAAATCACGTTCGGGTGAACCATCCCGCATCCCCCAAGCTCAAGCCACCCGTCCTTATACATCTTTCCCCCCTCCTCGCCCGCCGGCGCCGAAATATCCATCTCGAAACTCGGTTCGGTAAAACGGAAGTGATATGGGCGAAGACGAATCGTTCGCCCCGTCCCGAAAAATTCCTTCACAAAAAAGTTGAGTACACCCATAAGCTCCGGGATCGTCGCCTTCTTATCAATGTAAAGTCCCTCAAATTGGTGGAACATTGGAAGATGGCGAACACCCGCTTGTCTTCGGTACGTCTTTCCAATCGAGAGCATCCGAATCGGAAGCTCCTTCTTTTCCATTTCGCGCACTTGCCCATTACTCGTATGTGGCGTTAACACAATTTTCCCCTTCGCACCGGTAGCGATTTTATCATTTTCGCCAACGAAAAACGTTTCCCATTCGTCGCGCGCGGCATGCTCCTTCGGTAAGTTCAAAGACTCGAATGTATAAAAATCAAAGTCGATCTCCGGATGCTTCGCTCGTGAAAATCCAAGTCGCGAAAAAATCTCTACAATTTCTTGAATCGCCTGCGTCGTAAGATGCGTGTGTCCAAGCTCCGGGCGAACGCCAGGAATCGTAATATCAATCTGCGCCGAATCCTCGCGCTCTTTTTGCATTCGCTCGTTAATCGTTCGCTCCTTTCCCGCAAACGCCTCGTCCATCCGCTTCTTCGCTTCGTTAATAAATGGCCCAATCGCCTTCTTCTCTTCGATCGGCAAACTCGCGATCTTTTTCATTTCCTCGGTAAGTGTTCCGCTTCGGCCAAGTACCGAAACGCGCACCTCTTCGAGTTGCTCCAAAGTAACAACGCCCGCGAGCGCTTCGTTGAATTTCGTCTCGATCGACTCAATAACCAGTTTTAAGTTCATAGATTCACAAGATCTTTTACCGTCACCGTAATAATGAGAATGATAAGAAGAAGAAATCCGAGGTTGTGCAAAATCCCCTCAACCGCCGGACTCGCCTTCTTTCCACGAATCCCTTCGTAAAAAAGGAAAACGATTCGTCCCCCGTCGAGCGCCGGAAATGGCAAGATATTGATAATCGCAAGATTCAAGGAAAGTAACGCCGCAAACTGCAAGAGATAGACAAACCCGAGACTCGCGACCTGCCCGGTCATAACCGCAATCCCGACCGGCCCCGCAACGTCGGCGGAAACACCCTTACCCGTAAAAAGTCCCGCAATCAAGTCCCAAAACGCGACAAGAATCATCCACAAAAATTCAAACGTCGTAACCCATCCTTTATAGACCGCGGCAAACGGGTTGTACGAAACCTTTCCCGTCGTCGCAATCCCCGCACCAATTCCAAGTCCACCGATTTGTTCGATATAAGCCGGCGTGATTTCAACCTCCACTTCCTCACCTCCGCGAATGACAAGAAACGAAATCGTCTCGAGGTCCGGGTACGTAACAATATCGGCAAGATACGCTCTAGCCCCCTCCCCGCTCTCGACAACTCCGCCGTGCATAAGGACCAAAACGTCCCCCGCCTCGAGTTTCCCCTCCGCCGGCGACCCCGGCAAAACTTCCGTCACCGTCACCGCCTCGTCCCGAACGCGCGCGTTCTCCGGCACTCCACCCTCGATAATCGCCGGCATCCCGATCATGTATCCAAACGAGAAAAGCACTCCCGCCAAAAGAACGTTCATCGTCACACCAGCCACAAGAACCAAAAACCGCTTCGGGATCGATAGGCTTCCAAAGTTCCCCACCTTCTCCTCGTCCTCTCCGTTTTCCCCAACAATTTTTACAAACCCCCCGATCGGAATCGCCCCAAGCGTCCACTTCATCCCATCCTTCGCGGTATAACTCCAAATTCTCGGCGGAAATCCAACCGAAAACTCCTCAACCTTCGCCCCCGCCCACTTCGCCACGATAAAATGACCAAATTCATGCGCCACAACAAGCACCGACAGCACTAAAAGAAACAAAAGAATGGTCAAAATCATACTTCTCGATTCTATCACGCCATTGACAAAACGCCAGTTTTTAGGTATTTTTATTAGTCGTTTTCATCACGAAAGCGAAAGTTTCAACGAGGTGCAGCGTGATCCAGTTCATTCTATTCACCGGCAACGGCGTCCAAACCCTCAACCTAGGTGGTGACAGTCCCAAGGCCAAAGAGCTCCTCGCCACCGGCAAGATCCGAGGCGGAACCGTGGTTCTCGACTTGCGCGCAGAATCCGGCGAAGTCGTTACGCCACACAACCTCACCGCCAAACAGATCGACTACCTTAGTCGTAGAGTCGAATCGCTCAACCTTTCGAAGCGAGCCAAGAACTGCCTGGAGCACGCCGGCTACGTGTGGATCTGGGAACTGTGCGACAGCTCCGAAGCCGAGATACTCAAGATCAGGAACGCCGGGGACAAGACGCTCAACGAGATCAAGGTGGAGCTCGACGTGAACGGCGACGGGCTTGAGCTGAACAGCTCAACAAGAATCGACAGTGTACGTCATCTTCTTCCGGAGAGCGTGTCCGCGCTCACGGAGGCACAGATCGACGTCCTGCGTCAGAACGTCGAGGAGACCTCTCTTCCGGAATCCGTCAAAACGCACCTCCGAGAAGCGGCGTTGGTGCGGATTTGGATGGTCTGCGAGAAACGTCCGGTCGACATCTACAACCGGATGATTCCTCGCGAGCGTCACGCTCTCCACAACTTCCTGCTCGCGCGCAACCTGCGCACAGGCATCGGTCCCCAGATCGACAGGTTCCGCGACCGATTCGTCATCCCCTGAACGCTCCCCAAGCGAGCACCACGTCCCCTCCGCCACTCTTGTGCGCCGGAGGGGTTCGTCTTTTGTGGAAAAATGGGTTGACCAGAGTCCATACTTTTGCGACCCTTATTAAGTTCGAGATCCCCTAGATGACCCTTAGATCCCTAGCCCCAATGTTAGGAATTTTTATTTACTTAAACGATCTATGAACACAACAAAAATTGCCCTGTTCGAGACCAAGGAAATCCGTAAAGTCTTCTATAAAAATGAGTGGTGGTTTGTTATTGAAGATGTCGTTTCCGTCCTGACGGATTCGTCTAACCCTAAGGGCTACCTCCGTGATATTCGCCGTAGAGACGAGGCATTATCCAAAGGGTGGGGGCAAATTGCCCATACCCTTAGTATGGGGACGAGCGGAGGTGTTCAAAAGATGAATTGTGCCAATACCGAAGGCCTATTCCGTATCATCCAATCTATTCCCTCCCCAAAGGCCGAGCCGTTTAAACTTTGGCTTGCAAAGGTTGGCTATGAGCGTGTCCAGGAAATCGAGGATCCGGAGCTTGCGACGAAACGGGCGCGCGACATCTACAAAGCAAAAGGTTATCCGAACTCATGGATCGACAAGCGCATGCGCGGAATCGAAGTGCGCGAGACTCTTACGGGCGAGTGGGATGAACGCGGAGTAAAGAAAGGAAAAGAATTCGCGATCCTTACCTCGGAAATTTCAAAGGCGACATTTGGCATGACACCGAAACAGTACAAAAGTTTTAAAGGGCTTGAACGCGAAAATCTCCGTGACCACATGACCGACCTCGAGCTCATCTTCACCATGCTCGGCGAGGCATCAACAACCGAAATCGCTAAAGTGAAGAATGCGCAAGGCTTCGATGAAAATAAAGTGGCCGCTCGTCAAGGCGGTAAAATCGCCGGCGGTGCCCGCAAGCATCTCGAACAAAAAACCGGCAAGAAAATTTCAACGAAAAAGAATTACTTGAAAAATGGTATAAAGAAACGGTTGAAATAACCTATGCCCAAACCCTCCCCAATCGATACCTATATCGCAGAGTTTCCAAAAGAGGTCCAAACGCTCCTCAAGAAAGTGAAGGCGACGATTAAGAAGTCTGCGCCGAAAATGGACGAGGTGATTGGTTATGGGATTCCAACCTTTGATCGAAACGGTCGGCATATTATCCATTTTGCCGGATTTAAAAAACATCTCGGACTTTTCCCCGGATCTTCGGCAATTGTTGCGTTTAAAAAAGAGCTTGTGGATTACAAAACCTCGAAAGGCACGATCCAATTTCAATTCGACGAACCAATCCCCTACCGCCTAATTGAAAAGATTGTGAAGTTTAGGATTAAAGAAGAGGCTTAGTCGTGCTATACTTTCGACATAGCTATGTACGGGCAGGAATCTTATCATCCGGAACCCGAAAAACCGCGCGAACGAAAGCCGTGGGAAGTTCTTGGAGTCTCATGGGACGCCGACGAAGAGACAGTGAAGAGGGCCTATAGAAGATTGGCACGGGAATTACACCCCGACAAGCGCCCAAATGATCCAAATGCGGAGAATGACATCAAAGCTCTAAATAACGCAAAAGATGCGTTTGATTTGTTTCATAAACGAATGAAAGAGGATCCTATATATCGAGAAACCATTCTAAAAGAACGGGGAGTGAAAGAAGGGACGGACGCCTCGACCACACAAGGTGCAGAAGAAGAGTATGATTTCCTCGAAGAAATTCGAAACAAAGTTCCGTTGTTTTTTGAAAATGACCCGGCCTATATTCGCTACCCGGACGGCACAGTCGATAAAACGTGGAGTGTTGGTATTATCGACTACCAACAAAAGTCTTATGTTATTTTTAATCAGGGAGCGACCCAAAAACGCACTGTTCCATTCGCTGGTTTCGAAAAATTTCAAAAAGAGGTTGGCAACCCGATGGCAATCGATTTTCGATTTGGCATACATTACGAAGTAAAGGTTCCAAGAAGTAGTGGACAAATCGAGAGGCGGGGTTGGAAAATTATAAAAATTGATAAAGCCGAGGGGACATACACTGTCCAAAAGACTCTACCGGACGGAGGAAAAGAAACAAAAGTAATCGAGAAAGATATCTTGGAACGGACTCAACATCTATAGAATCCTTTTCATTTTCGTGGAAAATGCTATAACTCTGCGGTATGAACCCGCTTTTTTCACGTCTTACAACAAATCTACGAAACACCGTTTTTGACGCAATTCGGTATACGGAAGGTCAAAAGGCAATGCTTATTTTTGACGAGCAGTCGGATCTTTCGAAGTTGCTGACTGCGGGGTATCGCGAAGTCCTTCCAAACGCAGAGCTTGTGAATTTCGACACGACTACGCCGGAGGCAATTCGCGCGGCGATCGACGCCCTCCCTCCTCGAAGTCTCGTTGTCCTTATCCAATCCTCAAGTTTCCGCCTTAACGAATTCCGTTTCCGCCTCGAACTTTTCAATCGCTCGCTCGCGGTAATCGAGCACCCACATCTCGGGCGCATGCCGGAATCCGAGCACGAAGTCTATATCGACGCGCTCGCCTACGATAAAACTTACTATCACTCCGTTGGCCCGGCGCTTAAAACAAAAATCGACTCTGCAAAAAAGATTACGGTTTCCTGTGACGGAACGACCCTCTCCTACGAAGGGCCCTTTGAATCCGCAAAACTCAATATCGGTGACTACACAGAAATGAAAAATACCGGCGGGCAATTTCCAATCGGCGAAGTCTTTACGGAACCTGCAGACCTTGCGAAAGTAAACGGGCAAGTGAAGATTTACGCCTTTGGCGATCGGGAGTTTCATGTCATTTTCCCCGATACCCCAATCCTTCTTACAATCGAAAACGGAATCATTGTAAAAACGGAAAACGCACCCGATGAATTTATTTCAATTATCGACCAAATCCGTGAGGACGAGGTGTT
>CAZBFR010000020.1:0-13887 GCA_964491425.1 uncultured Gammaproteobacteria bacterium | reverse complement strand
GGTCAAAAAGGACTGCTTTGCTTCGCACGATTCGTCCTCCAAGAACCTGGGCTCCTCATCTTTGACGAGCCGACAAACCATATCAATTTCCGGCATTTACCGGTTATTGCAAAGGCATTAGACGAGTATAAGGGGTGCTTAATCGTCGTAAGCCACGCGGAAGAGTTCGTTAAACAAATTACGTTTAACGAGAAATTAGACCTCGCAACACTTATTAAAAAGTAACAGAGTATGTTTAGAACGAATGATAGACGGGGTGGAGACGATCGCCGAAGTGGCGGATCGAAGTTTGGTGGAAGCACCTGGAAGAAGGGTGGAGACGATCGCCGAGGGGGCGACCGTGGTGGACGAGGTGGGTTCGGCGGAAGCCGAGGAGGATTCGGTGGTGGAAATCGTGGTGGGTTCGGCGGCGGATTCGGAGGCGGTCGAGACAATGACCGACCTATGATGCACGACGCCGTTTGTAACGATTGTGGAAATGACTGCCAAGTTCCATTCCGACCAAACGGACGCAAGCCAGTTCTTTGTAACAATTGTTTCAAGAACGATGGACAAGATTCACGATTCGACGATCGACGCGGTGCGG
Organism: uncultured Gammaproteobacteria bacterium; assembly: GCA_964491425.1. Taxonomy (GTDB): domain Bacteria; phylum Patescibacteriota; class Patescibacteriia; order UBA9934; family UBA9934; genus CAYFMS01. Next base: position 13,301 of record CAZBFR010000020.1, on the reverse strand, counting down.
AAAAGCGCCCATACGTTTCAACGCCACGAGCGGCTGAAAACGACGATCTCGCAAAGCAAATCAAACTCATGTCCGCAAAAATTGATCGCATTCTCGATATCCTCGTAGAAATCGAGGGAGAGGGTGACAACGATGACGATGAAATCGTTGAGGTTGACGAAGACTTTGAAGAAGTCACCGGAGACGTGGTCGACATGGACGCTGAAGAAGCGGACGAAGAGACCGAGGAATCCGAGACCGAAGACAAAGAGTAAATAAAAAATCCCGGCGTGCGAAGCGCCGGGGTTTTTGTTTAAATATCACCACGATACCCGTCTACACGATCGCAAAGTCGTCGATCACTTTGCTCTATAAAGACGTTGCACTTTTCCTGATACCCGGTCGTCGGCTCGTCACTTACCGAGGAAAGTCCTCCGGCGAATAGATAGTAAATAAATGCCCCTTCCTTGCAACCACCTACTAGCTCTTTTTGGTCATACTCTAGACATTGTTCTACGGCTGAATTTGGATTTTCAATCGCATACTTCATTACCGCGTGTCCCGAGCCCGCCGCGCAGGTAAGTTGATACTTCTCGTCGACACTCGTACATAAATCCGTGTAGTGCTCGAACGATACGAGCGCGTTGTGCGCGAGAATTCTTGGAAGATAGAAATAGCAATTCGTTTTATAGGCGCTATCCGTATCCGCACAGCGTTTTGCGGACTTTGCAACATGTGCCGGATCAATCACGGTCGAGTAATCGGGCAAATCGCGCGCGCCACTCTCTTCGAGATCAAAAATATGCATCCAAACCCCGTCGTAACAATCGCTACGTCCAACTTCCGGCAATCGATCGCAGTAGCGAAGCGACGCGTCCGTATCGAGGTAGGTAACAATCATGAGCCCGTGGCCAATCCCGTGAAAGCAAGCGGTATTCTCTTCTTCACAAATCGTTGGTAGCTCGGAAACGATTGAACCGACCGACTCCTCCCCAAATCGCGCCTCGAGAATTCCGTGTACAAAACCTCCACCGCAAAGCGCATCCGAATAGTTTAACGCCCCTTCGAACCCGAACTGTTCGTAGGCTTCGTGCCCAAGTCTATGCGCGAACCCGTGGCATTCGTTATACATATCTGGACTCGCAAGAAGAAGCGTCCGGAAATATTCGAAGGCAAGACGAGGGTTCTCGCCCACGGTTTCAAGAATGAGTTCTTCGGTAATGATCGGCTCAGGCTCTACGACTACGGGTTCCGGGAGCGGTTTTTGACGCTCGATGAAGGAGAGAAGAACGACGAGCGTCATGGACACAAGAAATAGGAGAACGGCAGTAATGAAACAGCCCGCAATAAAAAGTACTTTTTTCATAGAATCGATTGTCCCGCGAGTCGTCCCGCGGCCCACGACGCTTGTAAATTAAACCCGCCCGTAAATCCGTCAACGTTCATAATTTCACCGGCAAAATAGAGACCCGGGCAAATCCTTGATTCCATTGTACGCGGATCGATTTCGTCCGTCGAAACGCCACCGGCCGTAACGAACTCGTCGCCGGCGCCACGCGCAATAACCGAAAGAGGAATCGCCTTAAGCCACGTAAGGCACTTAGCAACGTCTTTTTTCGCAACCTGATTTACGCGCTTAGTTGCCGATATTGTATTTTCACTAATAACGATTTCCGCGAGGGACTTCGGAACAAGCCAACCGAGCACAGTTCCAAATAATTTATTTTGTTCATTCTTGATCATCTCCGCGAAACGACTCGCGAGCGCCTCGTGCGTTTCAGTAGGGAAGAGATCAATCGTAATTTCAAGCGGTTGATTCGCGTCGTATTTTTCAAACGCAACGAGAGAGGAGAGCGCGAATACAGCGGGACCGCTTACACCCTTGTGCGTAAAGAGGAATGGTCCGGTGAATTTTGGCGAACCTGCACGCTTTGCGGTAATCGTCGCCGATTCAAACGACAACCCGGAAATCGTTGCGGGCCACTTCTCACGCGTGAAAAACGCGTTAAGGCTCGGCGCGAGCGGAGTAATCGTATGCCCAAGTCCGCTCGCGAAGGCGTACCCGTCGCCAACAGAGCCGGTTTGACGATAGGCCTGACCGCCCGTTGTAAGAACAACGCGATCGACAACGATCGGTTCCGACGCGTTTTTAAGAAAGATGAGGAACTCCGCTCCACGCTTCTCGATCGAACTCACGGCGCTTTTTAACCGCACCTCGACTTCACGCTCCGCAAATACCCGTTCAAATACACGGACAATATCATGCCCATCGTTTGAAACAGGGAAGACCCGTAGATCCTTCTCCGTTTTAAGCGGAACGCCATGGCGCTCAAACCACGCGTACGTTTCAGAAGGCGGAAAACCGTACATCGCACTTGTTAAAAATTTGTTCCCCCGAGGATATTTCGTGAGAACGGTCCGAATATCCTGGATTCCTGTCGTTACGTTACAGCGTCCACCGCCTGAAATAATGACCTTCTTCCCAAGTCCGTCGTTTCGATCAAATAAAAAAACCTGGGTTCCAGGCCCCTCTTCGGCAATCGTTGCCGCACACATCATCCCGGCCGCACCTCCTCCAATAATTGCGACGCGCATACCGTTCTATGCTATGCTAAATTATATGAAAAATCAACCGAAAGAGCTCTTCTTTCAGAGCCTAAGCCTAATAACGCTCGCCCTTTCCGTTATTAGCTTTACCGTCCTTTACTGGCAAATAATTTACCGAGCCTTCCCGGACCCTCTCCAAACGTACTACGGCTCGTCGGAATCTATAGAGGGTATGATGGCTATGATCATTGTCGCTTGGCCGATTTACCTTGTTCTTAATCATTTTATTCGCAAGGATCTCGCTACGAGCGCCGAGGCACGCGAAAGCCGTATTAGGCGCTGGTTCTCCTATATTACGCTCTTTTTTGCGACAATAACGCTTTTGATTGATCTTATCGTGATCTTAAAGGCTTTCCTTGGAGGTGAGCTTACGGTTCATTTTGGCCTTCGACTTCTAGTTGTTCTTGCTACCGCCGGAGCGGTCTTCTCGTACACCTTGTGGGATATGAAAACGAAGCTCGGTACACGCGTTCCCCTTATCGCGAGCGCGCTCGCTACTCTCGCGCTTCTCTCGGCGATTATCTTCGGATTTATGGAGATCGGCACACCGGCCGAACAACGCGATCGACGCCTCGACGACGAACGCGTACAAGAACTCACTTCGATTAAATATAATGCGCTTAATTTCTACACGACAAATGAGGCGCTCCCTAAATCGCTCGAGGATATCTCGTTTAGTCCTGGCGATATTCTCGACCCGGTATCGACACTGCCGTACCGCTACACCGTCGTTAACGCAACAACCTTTGAGGTTTGTGCCGATTTTGCAGGGAAGTCGTTCGACGACCAAGTCGCCCGACCAATTTCAAAGCCGTACGGATTTACGACTGAGGAGACGTTTAGACACACCGCCGGCGAAAACTGCTTTACGCTTACGATCGATCCTGTCGATCTTACGCCGAAACCTTAAGCGCGCGGCAGACTTCGGAGCAGTAGTGTAGAGCCGTGGAACAGTTCGAGCAAATCAATAGTTGTTTGTGGCATTCTGTGTTTGCACAATTCCCAAAACGTTCGGTTTTATCGTTACATGAAACGCACCGACCGATCACCTCGTACTTATCCGTAAACTGCTCCGTCATGCGCCCGTCAAACACATAAAGCGATCCGAGAAAATCTTCTCCGGGAAACGCCTTCATATACGTCCCAATCCCGCCGTGGAGTTGGTACACTTCCTCGAACCCTTGGCTCTTTAGGTAACCCGAGGCCTTTTCGCAACGCACCCCATAGGTACAAACAGTAAGCACCTTTTTCTTCTTCATCGCTTCAAACTCCGGCGTAATCTTCTTTAAATCGCGGAAATTTTGCATGTAACTATTTTTCGCACCTCGAAAATGACCAACGGCATATTCGTAGTCATTACGCATATCGATAATCTCGAAGTCTTCACCGGCTTCAAACCACTTCTTTAATTCCTCGGGAGGAATATGCTTCCCGGTAAGCGCGTTTGGATCGATATCATCCTCCGCCTTGAGGCCCGTCGTCACGATCTCTTTTCGTACCTTTATCTTTAGTTTTTTAAACGCCCTACCGTTACCCTCGCTCGCCTTAAACCAAACATCCGAAAAATCGCCAAAGGTCCCTTCGCTTCCGTCTTGCGAATGCATCCGACGCTCATATTCAGCGATTTGCGCGTTCGTCCCTTCAAGGGTCCCGTTTATTCCTTCGTAAGCGATAAGAATTCGCCCGAGGAGCCCAAGTTCCTCGCAAACAGCCCTCTGCCACTTCATAAATCGGACAGGGTCATTAACACGAGTGTACTTATAAAAAATGATCACCTTAAATTCGTTTGACATAGTCCGCAATAATCGTTGTTAATTCTTCAACCGATTGAGAAGAAGTATCTACCGTTAAATGATCCGGCACAAGGGCACGCGAGAAGACATCGGGTTTTTGTTCAAATACTTCCGCTAGCGTTGTCTCAGAAGCAATTGTTTGCTTTTGAACACGCGATTCGTTTGCAACTCTTGAAAATAGAACCTCTCGCGGAGCTGTTAATTGTACGAAGATGACCCTTCCTCCGTGAGCCTCTACGCCTCTAATTGTGTCTTGGATAAAATCGTCATAGAGCTCGCCTCCGCCTCCGAATGTCGTAATAAGATCCTTGCCACGGCGAGCAGCGGTTCGAAACAGCTCAAGCCGAAACTCTCGCGCAAGGCGTTGTTGATCAGGATCTCCCCAAGGGAATAGACGAACAATAGGATTCACTACCGAGTGATTATCAATAAGCGGAATATCAAGCCTCTTTGAGAGGGAAGTCCCGATCGTTAATTTTCCAACCGCTGGCGGTCCGTAGAGAAAGATAAGTTTCATAGATCTAGGTCAATGATTTGTGCTCCGCCAACAACCGTCGGCGCCTTAATATACACGTCGACAAATGCCTTGTACACGGCAATAACCTCACGTTTTTTGTAATAGGAATCGCTGATATATGGTTGTCTTGTTGCGGAAATACCTTTTGACTCTATACCCATTCGCTTACAGGTCCAAATAGCACGGGGTAAATGATAGGCCTGTGAGACTAGAATCGCTTCGTTCACACCAAAAAGTTCGTGCGCGCGTTTACACGTGTCATAGGTTCGCCGACCGCCAAAGTCTTGGTAAATCACTTCCGCAGGAACCCTGTAGTCCCTAATAAGCGTCTCTTTCATTACATCCGGTTCGGAGTAGGCTTCCGTGCGGTTATCGCCCGAGACAAGGATTTTTTTAATTTTACCGGAATGGAATAACTCCGAAGCAACGATAAGCCTATCGCGTAATACGTCGGATGGTTTCGAAGAATTCACAAGCCCCGCTCCAAAGACAATTCCAACCGTTTTCGGCTCGAGCGCAGCTCCGTCTACAAATATATTCTTTTTTTGCGCATTAACGCTCAATGGAGGAGTAGCAAAAACAACTGCGATCAAAATAATGATCGCGACGCTCGCACGGATACCATACTTAAAAAGTCTACTAAACATGCATCGCTTTAATAACCAAAATCCCGTCTTATCGACGGGATTTGATTGTATCGTATTGTTACTTAGAGTTCAACGCTGTTCGTGTTTGCATCATTCCCATGTTGACCGTGAGGTCATTTGCGCTATCGACCGAGGTTCCGATCGTGAAACGCTTCCAGGCAGTTGCAGGGACATCGATTACGTAGTCGGCCCAGTTATTTCCGTAGAGCGACTTCGCAACCGCTTCCGTCTCGATCCAGCGAAGAACACCGCCTTCCGTTACCGCGTAAACCGCGTTTACCGACTGTACCTTTACGAGTACGACACCGGCCTTTGGAAGCATCGACTTACCAAGCGGGTAGTGCGCGAGATCCGCGTCCGTAAGCGTTACAACACCGTCGAAGCTGTTTGCGTGCGTGAAGTAGGTTTGTCGATCAAGGAAAGGTCGTCGGGTTCCATCGGTATCAATATAGTAGACAGAGCTCGTTGACGTTCCTTTTACGTAGGTTCCAGCAGGGAGGTCTGTAAATCCATCCTCGTCCGTCGCGTCGTCTCCAGCGACAGTTCCAATTGTGAATGCCTCCGAAAGGTCTGTATCGAGAACCATCGCAAGGTCCGTCGCTTCCGCTCGAAGGAGAACCGTCTTACCAGAGATTCCCGATGGGAGCCATGAATAAGCTCCGTCGTTCATTGTTCCTGTAATAATATCCGTCCATGTCGCGCCGCCGTCAACCGAGTAATCAAGGTTAACCGCTCCAGGTGCACCCGTTCCACCATCCGTATTCCAAGCGATCTCGATTCGATCACCAACTCCGTAAGCGGAGGTCGCTGTTGGAGCCGTAATCGCGATATCCCATGTTAAATCCGTATAATCCGTTACAGCCGTTGTGTACTTTCGCGTATCGGTAAGAGCGACCGTTGCGTCCGTAGCAATATCATTCGACGCGTTTCCTTCGTCTTCGACTTCGAAGACAGTGATATCGGTAGTCATGGCGATAAGCGATTTAATTCCGGTAAGAATAATCGTTCCGGTCGCGTTCGTCGCGGCACTTGTCGTACAGGTAAGGACCTGTGAGGCGGCGGCACACGTAATCGAGTCAGACGCTTCAAAGGTTCCCGTAACCGCGGCATCAACCGCCGAGATATCAATTCCGGTAGGGAAGGTAATATCGATCGTATCGTTGGCGTCAAGCGCAAACGGTGTCGTAAGCGTTACCGTCGTTGTTCCCGTTACGAAAAGCGTCGAGTTAAGTCCAAGGGCAACAGAAGCGCCAGCGTTTGCCGCAGCCGTCGAAACTGTTGGAAGGACTGCAATGTTCGTCAAGCTGTTTCCACCCGTATCGTCAACGGCAATCGTTACGTTTTGCGCAGATCGAACGTAGTTCGGATCGTTGATCGCCGCGTAAATCGAGATAATATCCGTCGAGTCCATTTGTTGGTTGGCTTGAATCGTAATCAATCCAGTGTTTGCAGCGGCACTAGCGGCAAAGCTAATCGCTCCGTTGTTTGTCGTTACTGCATCGGTATCCGTATACGCAATAAAGAACTCTCCTGTCGCGTTAACGGCTGCAAGTGTAGCCTCCTCGTCCGTATCAAACCCGTTCGCAGGGAAGAGGTTTGTCGGGATTTGTACCGTTACGTTGTTTTGAGCAGCGGCGATATGACTCGCTCCAACGGTCAAATCAATCCGCAAGTAGCTAAGCGCTCCAACGGTCGCTGCAACAGTCGCTCCCGCGCTTCCGTACGTCGCCGTACTTGCGTTTTGCGATCCGCTATCAACCGCGATTCGGATTGTCGCCGTTCCTTCTCCAGTAGCTGCGTCAGCAGTTCCCGGAAGAAGTCCAATGACTCCCGCAAACATGAGCGAGAAAATTACGCTCGTCGTTAATAAGACTCGGACTTGCTGACCTAGGGCCCTCGAAGATATTTCCATACGAAACATGGTTATAAAATTACCATTAAACTACGCTAAGTATACCGCAAACAGTCAATTCGGCGTACAAAGCCCGTGGATAAGTAGCTAGCCGTCGATATATTTTGCGAGCGATTTGTACTCCGTCTCGCAACGTCCGCGCGCCTTATCGTCAATGACAAACTCACACCCGATAAACGGGCCCGCGGTAATCGCGCAATCGTTACTTCGTCCAGCAATGCATGAATTCGTTGCCTCCGTGCAATCCTCAGCCATGACTTTATTTGAAATTTCGCTACATGCGGTCAGGTTATTGTTCCCAAGAGCAACCATCTCCAAACAATCAGACAAGAAAAATTCGGAATCTTTCGGATAGAGCTCTAAACATACGGCTGGATCATTTTTCACGGCCGCAACCAAGTTAATACAATCGGTTCGCGTATCTTCAGAAGCCGACAAGCAGTACTTCGCATCTTTCGTCGCCTCGGCCTTCGCTGTATAACAAGCATCTCGAATTACGAGCCTATCCTCGCTATCCGCGATCGTTGCGTCACTAAGCCACGCCTCGCACTTCGCGTCGACAATCGCCATTGCGAGAATCTCCGCTTGTTGCTCTCCAAGCGCCTCATAACTCGTTTCTCCACCCAAACACCCCGCACCGACAAGCGGAACCGCGAACAAAATGACAAGTAATTTTTTCATATGCCCCGATTATACCACATAACACTCACTTCTTCGCCTCCAAACTCATCTTAAACAATTTTTTTGTCACAAAAAACACGATAAACGCGAGGACAATAAAGTTTACCAGCTCGGCGAGAAATGACCCGATCGCAATCGTCGAGGGCCCGAGTGTAATCACGCTCTCACGCCACCCTTCGGCACCAAGAATCGGCGCGATTAGTGGCATAAACACATCCTTCACGAGCGAATTAACAAGCCCCGTCGCCGCCGTACCCATTACAAGCGCAACAGCAAGCGAAAAGACGTTAAACTCTTTAAGAAATTGAACGAATTCCTTTATCATATTAATCCCATGTTACCGCGTTTTGAATCTCGTAGCGAGGGAAAAGGCTATCTGGAATGTCGCGCACCTGTTTTGCCCAACTATCTCCGTAAAGAATCTTTGCCATTTCCTCGGTCGGAACATGGCGAAGGACTCCGCCTCGCGAAACCACGTAGACGTTCGGCACACTTTGGATCTTTATCATGTACGCGCCGGGCCGATAGGTTACCGATCCTTCAAGCGGAATCTCACCCATCGTTTCGGTCGACACCGTCTTTACAGTTGAAAAATCACTGTACCAACTAAAGAAAATCGACTCGTTTGGAAACGCATAACGCCCACCGTCCGCGCCACAGTAATACACCGTCGAAACCGTGGGCGTTCGAATAAGCGAGCCGGATTCACAAAGCGCACCATCTACCGCGACAAGCCCCTTATCTTCATTAATCGTTGTCGTCCCTTCGCGCTCTGCGGTAGGGGAGTAGTCAAGCGATGATTTTGCGGAAATAAGATAGGGATACGGATTGATCCGGTTCCCGTCGCCGTCCTCGATCTCGAAGTGCAAGTGCGAGCCGACCGATTCCGCGTTGCCACTGTCGCCGACATAAGCGATATGCTGACCACGCGTAACGCGCACACCTCGCTCGATCCCCGGCGCATAAGCATTTTCGACGCCGCCCTGGCCATCGTCAGTTCCCGGCGTGTCGTTGTTGAGATGAACATAATTATATATGTAACCGTCGTCACCCTCGAGCGTAATCATGTATCCGTAACTCGGCTCCGTCTCCGGCGCGTAAGAAATCTCCCCGTCCACAACCGCAAAAATTCTCTGCATCTTCGACGCCATGATATCCGTCGCCCCGTGCGTCCGCCCACCGCTCCGCGCATCGTCAAAATCATCTTGAAACGTCGCCTCACCCTCAACCGGAAAGGTTATATCAATGACCGTCTGCGATCCCGCGAAAGCGGGGATGGGGAGAAGGAGGATCAACCCAGCTATAATCAAAAATCGGTTCATATTTGCTCTCATATTCACTATACCACGCCCTCGCAATAGCCAATGAAAACGCAAATCCCGACGGGCCTCGTGGCGTGTCGGGACGATTGGGGTTACTTAAAACGAATTGAAATGTCATGATCTCGTAATCGACGAGCGATTACGACCACAGTCTGTTGTGCGACTTCTCCATAGACGCGCACCTCTTGATGTGAGGCGTTGTCGCGAATGGCGAGTAAGACGCAGGTCCCCTCATTGACAATCTTGACACGGCGATTACCGTTGACGGACGGCAGACCCGCCTTGATCACTCCGAGTGAGACCTTCGTCACGATCGGAACGGCAGTGACAAGATCGCAAACTTCACGGGCGAAAGGCGTTAAGGTCGTGTGGCTACCCGTGTATTTTCCACCCGACCGAGAATCTTTTGACATGAACCCTCCCGCAAAAATATAGCATAGATTAGCAGTTTTGTCAACAAAAAAACCCCCGCGTTCACGGTGGTTTTCCTTAGATAAATCTACCAATTTCTACACCACCTTTTGCCCGCGAATGATTCGCAAAAGCACAACAATAATCGCGATGACGAGGAGGATATGAATAAATCCCCCAAGTAAATTCGACGTCACCACACCAAGAATCCAAAGTACCACCAAAATGATTGCGATTGTCCACAACATAAATCTTCCGTTAGTGACTAAACGCATAGAGGCCTCTACTTCCACCGTACTCTCTAATTAGCGATCGGTACAGTCGGCAAACGCTTCTGCAAATTCCTCTTTCTTAATTTCATGTCCGATAAGGACGAGTGTGCTCTCGCGAGCCTCGCCCTCAATCCACGGACGATCGGGGAGCGTTTCAAATTCATAGCCCCCGCCCTGAAATACAAATCGTTCGTCGTGACCGGAAAGCGCAAAAATGCCCTTAAACCTAAGGAGTCGGTCGCCGTTTAATACAAGCTTCTCCCCGATAAACCGCGCGATTTTTTCTTGATCGAGTGGAAGAAGGGAGGTGAGTACGATCGAGGTAATGCCGGTTGAATGGGCATGATTATTTTCCGCCGTTGCGATCCAACTCTTCGCTGTCTCCTCCTCGTCAAATGAAAACAAATCCGCGTCGGCAACGATCGGCGCCTCGCTCAATGTTCGAATATGCCGAGCGAGCTCCTCGGGAATCGCTCCGTCCGTCAAATCAATTTTCGTCACAACGATAAGTTGCGCCGCCTGAACCTGCGCCCGCCATTCGGGATAGTCGACTCTCGAAGCCCAGTTCTTTGCGTCAACAAGTGTAATAACGCCCGCCAAGCGAAACGTTTTCGTAAACGAAGGACTCGACGTTAGCGACTTCGCGAGCGGCAGAGGACTCGCAAGCCCCGTTGTTTCGATTACGACATGCTCAATCGGCTCCTTCGCGAGGCCCATCAAACTCGCAAGCGCCTGATGCGTATCGCCAGAGGACGCACAACAAAGCGCCCCGCCCGGTAGCTCAACGATATTGTCCGCAACGCCTTTAAGAAGTTCGCCGTCAATCCCGACGTCCCCAAACTCATTCACAATAAGCGCCACTCTCCGCCCACCCGACTTCTCAAGCGCTCTCTTCAAAAGCGTCGTCTTCCCAACGCCTAAAAACCCCGTCAAAATCGTTACGGGAACCTTCTCCATATTTATTTCGAAACCTCCGCCGTAAATCCGCCAAACGCCATCCTTTCCATATCAAACGGCATGCCTTCACCGTGCGTCGCCTCCTCTCCGTACTTTTCCGCCATTTCTTTATGTACAAGCGCGTTTATTCGATCCCGCTCCTCCCTCGAGGTGTACTCGATATACGAAAACCAAACGTCCTCGTCGGGCCCCGCGTTTACGAGCCCCGGGAACTGCCATAACTTTCCACCCATATCTGGCGTTAGGTCATTCCCGCGACACTCCCGCACCGCGAGCGCCCCGTGCCGTAGCCAACTCTCCGACGCCTCGTCCGCCATCTTGCGGTACGCCTCCGCATTTTCTTTTTTCACGACGAGCAAGTATCCATCCACGTACCCAACGTTTTGTTTTTCCATAATCTTATAAACTATTCCGTCGTCTTACCGTCAAAATGCTCCGAATCCACTTCCGCCTCCGCCTTTGTGCGATGCACAACTCCGTCGCGGTGGTGTGGCGGCATGTAAAGTGTGTACAGCTTCATCGGTCCGGAAGAAGAGTTAAAAATATTATGCTTAACGCCCGCCGGAACTACAATTACGGATCCACCTTCAAGATCGTGCTCCTCACCGTTTAACGCAACCCTTCCGGACCCCTGCTCAACTCGCAAGAACTGATCAACGTCGTGCACCTCCTCTCCGATATCTTCGCCGGGAAGAAGCGCCATGAGCACAAGCTGACAATTTTTATCCGTATACAGGACTTTTCTAAAATTTTCATTTTCGAGCGCCAGTTTTTCGATATTTGTCGTGTAGCCATGCATTGATGTCATTTTCATATGCACCAAGTATATCACGATCAGCTCTCCTCACGGTGAACCTACATCGAACGTCCCGCAACGTATCCAAGAACCGCGAAACTCGCGCTAAAGACAATCGCGATAAGAAGCGAAATAAAAATGATCACGCTTCGAATTTTATAAGCAATTCTCGCCCCCTCCTTCGTCGCTTCTTTGGGAAGATCCATTTGACCGAACCCGTCCGGATTCAAAAAAAGTTGAGTCATCCCGTAAATAGCGTTTAACGCACCGATGATCCCGCTCCAAAAAAAGAGATTTGCAATCATCTTATCGCTATTATCCGACATAAATATCGTATAGAGCGTATAAGCGCCCAAAAGAAACGAGATAAATGAAACAAATTTTCCAGCAGGTTTTATCATAGTGATTTTTTCTTTCGCTTTTCGAGCACCCATTTCACCGACGGACTAATCGCCTTATCTTTACGGTGGATGCATCCAATCCAGCAACAGGGCCGACGCTCTCCATCCTTCAACTCCTCGATCATCCGCTCTACGTGTTCCGCCCGCGTCTCCGCCTTTTTCACAAACGTCACCCAACAAATCCACTCGTTCCGCGCAAGTGGCGTCAAACTCTCCCAAGCGGTCATTGCCTTCGCGTCCTTAACAAGCGCCCGCTTCATATCCGCCGGCAATTTATGCACCGTCCCACCAAGTATTGTTTTCCCGGTCATGGTCGCTTCTATCGTGAAACATGAACGTCGATCCCTTGATCGAGATAATGTATCGGAAGAGTAATCTCGAAAGCGCTAGACCCAAACGAGACCTTCGTTGGATATTTGTGTGTATTTACCGAGGCGTATCGAACTTGATATTCCGAAGCCAATCTCGCGTCTTCGTTAAACTCACAGCTAACTTCAATTTTTTCTGTGAATGGGTAGAGTTGACCGTTGACCAAAATCCCTTCAATAAATTCCTTCGTTGCCAAATTTTCAGGCGTAGCGGAATCACAAAGGTTTTCAGGAGCAAAGCGAATCTCAAATGTCTTATTTACATCATGATCGATAAACTGCATTCGTTCGCCATTCTCAACCGTCGTTTGATACCAAAGTTTTCCGGAACTTCGACTAATGTAATCCGTTATCATTGTAGAAGACCACTCCCAACCACCCCTCCAGTAAACGATAAGGAACGCATCGTTTACAACCACCTCCGCGTCCCCGCTTGTAATTCCGATAGTTCTATCCCCGAGAAACGTTGCCTTGCCGGCTCTTACATTCACAATCCAAGACTCATCACCAGCCCACGCCTCGTCATAAGGCGCCGCCGAGGTATTAACCCAGAAAATGTTTTCCGTAAGTTTTCTGCCTTGTAAAGCGTATTCAGGATGCGGAAGCAGGGCGATCGCATCCGCGAGCGAAGTCGTCTT
>CAZBFR010000019.1:2090-14306 GCA_964491425.1 uncultured Gammaproteobacteria bacterium | reverse complement strand
TCGCCATCTGATACATCGCCTCAGAAAGCTCCAAGTCTCCTTGTTTTAGCAAAATATCACCAAAACCGGTATACACGTCAGGATTTTTTGCATTTAGTAACCACGCCTGATTATAGCGCTTCATCGCTGTATCCAAATCACCTTGCTCGAAAAATGTCCTTGCCTCGTAAACAAAAAGCGCAGAAGCCTCCTCGCGACTCACCCCCTCTTCAAGGACCGAGCGAATAAAAACTTCATCCGATTTTAGTTGTGCCTCCGTCTTTTCAACCCCTCCATACATTGGAAGAAGCGATATATTCACGAACGGCTCTTCTAGCTCCGCCTCGTAATAGCGCTCCAAATATCCGCTACCAATGCGGAAAATTATCCATACAACAACCACAGCGGACACGAGCAAGGTCCCAAAACCTGCAATCAAAAAGATCCAGACATGATTATTCCTAGTCATATATGAATAGTATATCATGTCACGCTTTACACGATTGACCACAAACGTCACCCGCGAAGTAGACCGGATATCGCCTTGACAAAAAGCTGTTTTTATGCTATATTGAGCCGTCGTTTTACGACGAAGTGACGCCATCCAGGTGTCCTTGCAGGGAGTCAAAGTGTTCAAGAAGCTCCTGATGCTCACCCTCGCCTTCTCCACGTACGTCCACGTCATCGTGGCGGGAATTGCGTGGTTCAACTCAGATCCGGTCTTCACCGCCCGGTATCTCGCATTCCTCGCAAGCCCCGTGGGCGTGTCGATCAGCGCCACCCTGTTCGCGACCATGACGCTGTTCATCTTCGCACAGGCGATGGTGATCACGCGTCGACCGCGGCACATGCGCTGGCTCACGACGACTGCCGACCAGGTGGCGTGGGTGATCATTCCCGCCTGGAAGGGAGTCGCGATCCTCCTCGCCTTCGGCGTCTCCTACTACGGAACGCCCGCTGGCGTCTGACTTCGTCCGCCGTCCGCCAAGAGTCGCCTACCGGCTCATCTGGTGGGCGGCTCTTCATTTTTAGCGTGTTTTATTTCACATCTTCAGGCTTAAAAGATATTTAAAAAAACAAAATCCCCCGGCTTTTGGACGAGGGATTCTTGGTATAAACCTACTTTTAGGTAATGAAATGACGGCCTTATAACTTCTTTCTTTTACTCAGCTCTTCGTGAAACTTTTTGTCAGCTTTTTCGATTTCAAGAATAAGATTGTCAATTGCTCCATTAAGAATTCTATGACTATTTTCGCTCGGTGATAATTTTTTGTTCTGTAAACTAAGAACAATATCCTCACTTCTTCGTTGTCCGTATTCTAAAACATTAACCATTGCAAGGTTTATTTTTCTCTTGATTGTATTTTTCTCGTCATCAGGTATCTTTTCATCGTCAACCATTTCCAAGAGTTCGCTGTAGGTAGAATAAAATTCTTTTATAATAGTTTCTTTTGCTACCTGTATCTCATGATCGCCGTAGAGTTCATTAGTCGCACGTATCTGGGATTCCCAATCGGAAAAAAACTTCTCTTCATTCCACCGTCGACTCGGCATCTCGTCATGGATCGTTGAAAATTCGTTCCCTTCAAAAATAGTCATAGTGTTGGCTTACGTGAAACTTTACTTATTGTATATCATCTTGCAAAAATAGTTCAGCTAACGTCCGCGGCTGAAGCGAAGTTTTGCCGTCAGGCAAAACTTGCGTGAGGCGCGCGAACACACTTCCAATATACACCGCCCGAACCGCTTAGCCACAGTGTGCGATGTCGACTTCCATTTAATTCCATTATTTAGATAGTTTTCAATTTTTTCTTTTTGACAATAAGTATGATGCTAATGCATACTGATATCGGATAAGTACCTACATCACAGGAGCAGAAATCATGCCGTATTACAGCTCGGGCTCACATGGGCGTGGAATGAAGACGCAGATCCCAGGAGAACCGTCGCAGGAGAAGAGGACGGAGAAACCGCGTCCGAATACGGAGAAACCGCGTCCGAAGTAGTACACGATCGTGGAGCCTCGCTCTCCGTTCTCTCGACCCGGCTTGGTTCACTCCTAGCCGGGTTCTCTCTATATCGATAAACCCGCCCAAATAATTGAATTGAAAAAGAAAATGGAAGCCAATTTCGTCTAACGTTCCTGGGTATGCGATGTTTGCCGTAGCGTAGCGAAAGCAAATATGGGAGAGGTCATTCGGGGAATGACCGAACCGCATACCCAGTGTTAGCTGATGTATTTCTTTTCTTTTTACGACCGCAGTCGGGTTGTTTTAAAAATTTTCAAATTTCTTCTTCCGTTTTGGGTGGCGGGCAGAGGGGAATTAAAGGGGTGAATGCCCGTAGCCCAAAATACATTAAGTTAATCTTGAAAAAATAACTTTACCATAACTTTTAGTTGCTCGTGTTTTTCCGGTAAGACCCTCTTTTGAAGATTGGCAAAGACACCCTCCTCAATACTCGCAAGGTCATGGTTTGGTGCAGCCTCCGTCAAAATGTATTTGAAAATCTGCTTCTTGTCACCGGCATCCAATGTCCGGTCCATCATGAGAATAAAGAATAGATCGGCCAATACAATACCGAGGGACTGGATACTTGTCTCTTTCCTTACGAGTATGGAGATAACGGACGCGATATCCTCTACGCGATAACCGGCATTTTTAAGCTGATTGAAAATAAAGATTGCGTCGATGGATACGAATTCGTAATTGAAGTCGACCATCGTCCTTTGGAGCTCAAACTTTTTATCAAGAGTAATGAATCCCTTTTGATGCGCGACAACAAAGAGTGTCTGTGAGGAAAAAGACTTCGTGCCGTGCTCCTTGCTCATGACGACGCGCAATATCCGATCGTCGCAGTAAAGCGGAACCTTGAGCTCCTCGGCGAGCAATGCGCTATCCCGGGTGCTTTCCTCTAACGCATTGAGAATGTTGCGCTCCTCCTTCGGCTTTTCTTTGGCGAACCCACGAACCTCTACGCTTGGATTAGAGCTGACGAATGCGCGTATCTTTTCCACCAAGTCCAGCGTTTTCTTAACCTGGTCCGGCGTAATTTCAGTCATTCGGTGCTGCCCGTCGATCTTGGCGAGCGAGCTCATGCCCTTGCGAGAGGAAACCTTGCGATCATCGACCGTCTCGGTCAATTCGTCCATGAGGCTTTGGTGCACGTAGATTTTCTTAAAGAGCTTAGGCAAAAGCTCCAGCTGGTCAACGTGGGCCAACAGGAACAGAGGGTAGATGTCGAGAACCACGGAGCCGTCTTGGGATTCTTCCACCGTAGATATCTCACCTTTAATTTCATCGGCTGCACCGAAAGATATTTTGATCCCAACGCCCGGCATCTGAGTAAAGGCTGCCCATACGTCAAAAGGCTTCTTTCCCGTGAGGCGAGGAATCATCGCCATAGGTGCCTGTGATTCTTTGTACAGCTTGGTGGCGTTATCGGTGGTCTCGGCCATCTGGTCTACCATTTTTAGAATTCCGCTGATGTCGTTGTCTTTCACCTCGAAACCCTGGAGTGCTTTCTCTTCGGGGAAACGCTTATTGAACTCGCCGATAGATTTCTGGAACGCCTTGATGTATTTCTCCGCAGGTTCCTTGCCGTCTGCCTGTTCGCGTTTTAGGAACGTAAAGATATAGGCCAAGTGAGCCTTGGGGTTGTTGGGGTCATTCTCCAACGCCTTAAATGTCAGGTCGATTGCGATCTCCCATTCGCCGATAAACTCGTATCCACCGGCAAGCGTTATCAGGTCCGCGGCATCCTCTACACGATTCTTCACGGCATCAAAGGCAACTTTCGCATCGTCCTCTTTGCCGAGCCTGAATCGGCACATGGCGTAATAAACGACGTACTGGAAGCTGTTGGGGTTTTTCTGGAACAGGTCTTTGAATAGCTGCGACGCTTTATCCAGGTTGCCTAAGTACAGATTGGCGTATGCCTCGAGCTGCTCGATGAGCGACTCGCTCCTCAATTCCGGACTCATGGTATCGATCCAATCAAGGAGCGCACCATATTGTCCGAGGTTATAAATTGCTTGCGCGTATTTGCGAGTCGGCGGATTGCCGTCCTGCACGTTGAGATATTTTTTATAGAGCTCCGCAGCAGTCGCGTAGTCTTTTTGGTCGAAGCGCAGATCAGCAAGGTCAATCTCGGTAAGCATTTTCTCAGACTCGGATGGCGCGTTTTGCAAGGCGCGTTGCAAGAGAACATCCGCCCCTTCCAATCCGAGCCGTTGCATATACGCACTTCGAAGCCTCAGTGCCTGGGAATTGTTCGGAAAATCTTTCTCAAGCCTTTCAAGTAAGGGGTTGAGCTTCTCGTTGTCGAGTTTGCGAGAATAGAGGTCAACAGCCAGTTCCGCGATATCAAGATCAAGCCCCGACTCGGTTTCAAGCAGAGCGGTAATAAACTTTTCCGCAGTCGCAAAGTCGCCGGTCCTGAGTGAACAGAAAGCGATGTGTCGGTCGACTTCAATGTCGCCACCGCCCGAATCTTTGTAGGATTGAAAACTTTTTATTGCTTCCGCAAACCGCCCAAGCTTCAGCTGAGCAATGCCCTTATTCAACGAGGGAACGGCAGACGTTGGGTCAATCACCGCAGCTTCTTCAGCAGCAGCGATGGATTCTTCGTATAGCCCGAGCGCGACATAGCATCCGGAGAGATTGGCATAGGCCATCTCTAAGTCCGCTTTATTCTCCATGTCTTTCAGGAGTCGTGCCGCTTCCTTAAGGCACTCGGTCGCTCGGGTGAATTTATCGCTGATTGCTTTAGGAATCTTATCGGGAGGAAACGGATTGTCTCTTACCGCTTCACACGTACCAACCATTACGTTTTGAGCGATGAGCATGAGGGCGCGGACGTTCTTAGGTTCCAACCGAACGACATTCTCAAAAGACGCCATCGCTCCGTCATAATCTTTCTTACCCATTCGTTCAAAGCCTTCGTACCAATGCGCGAGGGCGACCTTTCCTTTTTCTTTCAAGAAAGGAATGAGCTCCGAATACCGATCCAAGGTATATAAAATATTCGCCTTTGCGGTTATGGCCTGATCATCTGTTGGATGCTTTTTCAGCAACTCCTCAATCATCGGTAACCCCTCGGCCGGAACGCCTTTCAGGAGCTTTGCCAATGCACCTTTGCAAACTGCCATAGGCAACTCAGGCTCCGCCTCGTATGCTTTCTGAAAGAGCTCCGCAGCTCTATCATTGTTTTGGAGGTTGTTCTCAGCTACTCCCAGGTTGTTGTAAACACGGAAATAGATATGAGGGTCAATCTTCTCGGTCACTGTGAGGAGATCGGCGAGGATAAGATCGTACTCCTTTTTGGCCGTCTCATATTTTTCCTGATCTAACTTCTGCTTCGCCTGGTCAATCCTCCGCTGATAGCTCTGTTCGAGCTGCGTGCGATATTCTTTCTTCACATCGTCCACGGCACCCAACCGTTCCGCTATCCCTCCAATCTGCGCCTCGATATCAGGTTGGATCAGCTCAGGGAATTGGCTTCGCAAATGAGAGTGCTTAGCAAAAAGACCAGTGAGCGTCGTGCCCGACCATGCGATACCGTTCATGCCCCGTGCAGTCGCTTCGGTCCGTAGATAGGTCTGCACCGGCTCGCGGAGCTCGCGTGGAGTAACGAATATCCAATCCTTGATTTTGTATTTGCCAGAGTCGAGAAGCTTCTTCGCCTTATTCAACTCCTTTTTGATCTTTGCTTTATATGTTGCGTCGTTAGTCTTCTCCGGCTTCTCAGGGCAGTAGAGCTGAAAGAGAGTCTCCTGGCTCTCGAAATACCCGTCATTACCAGCGTCGCCACCGCTGTCATCGATGGTCTGGAAGTCTTTATGTTCCGCTGCTAAAAGGGCCTTAACAAGCCCGGAAAAGAGATCGGATGAGGTTATCTGGCTGATTAAATCCATAATTTGTTTTAGGTAACTATTGTAGTTGTTTTCCGCTTATAAATAAATCGTTTTCGTAGCGGAGCGGAAAAAACATCATATTCCCCTCTATAATTAAAGAAAAAGAAATGTGAAAATTTTTTAAAACAATTGGGCCATAGCCCAAAAAAGAAAAGGAATATTTCAGCTAACGTCTAGGTATAAGCGATGTTTGCGGGTGATATAATACGCCGAAGGCGGATCACCCGCAAATATGGGTGGAGTGAAGGAGTGAAACGACTGAACGGAACCGCCTATACCTTGTTAGGCGATGTGCATTTACACTTATTGAATACCAAGTGTTGTTTTTAATTGCTCTAAAGTTTCCTGACTGACCGAAAGCAACCTCAAATCGTCTGTTTCTTTTTGTCGTTGTTGAGGTTTTCCACGCCACGGAATTGATTTTGAAAGTGCTAAAAAGTCTGGTTTTGCTATCAAGACTTTTTGACCATGAAAATCTACCTCTGTGTATAGTGAAAGAATTTTTTCATCCATTTCTTCGTTGTATGGGATGCCGTGATCGGTACACCAATCTTTTATGCTTTTTGCATCAATGACTCTTGCGTTCACAAATTTAACTTTAAATTCGTCTGATCTAACGAGTATGTCTACATCAAGAGGGTCTTCACGTTCTGGGTGTAGAATATGAACAGCTGTTCCGCCGTCAATAAGATATTGAACCTTTCCATCCATAATTTGGGGAAAACGCTGCAAAAGGAACTCAAGAGCGGCATCCCATTTTGCTTCAGGATTTTCTCGAAAAAATTCTTTCATCAATTCCGTGGTTTTGATTGGGCCGAATAGTTGCTGGAGGTCAGGTTGTTTGTCCATAATTTTGTGTAAATGCATTTCGCATAACGTTCGCGGGTAAAGCGAAGTTCTGTTTGGAGTGTAACGGAAAACAGAATTTCAATGAACCCGCAACGTGACTACATCCCCCAGGACACCAGGCGGGTGAATGTGCTTACCCGCTGTTGTGCTGAAGTACTTTTTAAGTTTTGAAGATGTGCTTTCGAAACACTTCTAAGGTAGCTGGCCAGACAATCATTCCGTTGATTTGTGCTTCAGTAAAGTCAGTTGCATCACGAAGGTCTTCTTTATTTAGTGATAATTCTGGATATTCTACTTCACACACATACCAAGAGGTCTTTTGATCTTTAACGTCAGCAAGAGTTTCTGTAAGCTTTGTAGCTTTAGAAAGTTTTATAGATAGTTCTTCCTCCAGTTCTCTTTCTAAAGCAATAGACTCAGACTCTTCACCTTCGATATGACCTCCTGGAGGATAGTAAAATCCAGAGAATTCTCCGTGGTCTTTTTTGGAACTTACGAGTAGATAAGAAAGAGGATTGTCTCGTTTGATAATGGCTACTACTACGTGTTTCATAAGATAGGTGAGTATAAAAAGTATTTCGCACAACGTTCACGAGTATACGATTGTGCGAAGCATATCGGATACTCGTTGTTAAGTGATTTCGCCTAAAGTTTCTTGTTAATGGTTTATTTTTTTAACAAAACCTGTAATGCTGCTTCAAACATATCCTCTTGTAGTTTTTTCTTTAACTCCGCACCGGCTTCATGTGCAACATCGAACACTGTTTTTTTTGAATTAAGTTATCACTAATTCTTAAAATTGCTGCTGACGGAACATTAAAGAACTTCGAAACGGCAAAAACTGTTGCAGCCTCCATCTCAACTCCATGATATCCTTCATTTGCCCAGCGCTGTATATCCTCCCAAGTTTCTGCAAGCATTGCTTCATGTGTAATTGTTGGACCATGCCAAATTCTGTGCTTGCCTTCGAGAAGAGTTAATAAATTCTTTCGAAGTTCTGGGTTTGCATAGTGCTTGTTATCACTGGTGGGATCATATGCTCTGGTTGTGCTTTCATTTGCAAAACTATATTCAGGAATAACAACGTCTCGTGTGTTCCCTTGTTCAACCAGCCCACCACAGCTACCTAGGATTATATTTTGTTTACTTCCCAGTGTACAAGCAACATGCAGCCATTCGCATAGCAAAGCTCCTCCATAAGCAATTGCAAACCAATAGTTTTTGCTGTTTACTCTGAACTCCAAAATCGGGCTGACAAATTCATCAGATAAATGGCGAAAGGTTGTTCCGGAATCTATTTTTAATGCGGATTGCTTTAGTAGCTCATAGTAATACCTCTTAAATCCCCCGAACACTAAAAAACCAGAAATGGAATAGTCATCTCCCAGATTAAGCTTCTTTAAGAAGTCCTGTTTAGTGATAGTGTTATACATACTCTCTGAAGGAAAGAAACTTTAGGCGATTTCACTTAACGTTCCTGGCTATGCGATGTTTGCGTAGCAAATATGGGAGAGGGCTTTGAAAAAGCCCGAACCGCATAGCCAGTGTTAGCTTATGTATTCCTTTTCTTTCCGACGATAGTCGGTTGTTTTAAAAAACTTTCAAATTTCTTTTCGACACGGAACGATGTCTATCAAATGTACAAAAACTTGTAGAAAATGTCTATTTTAGACAAAAATCGCAACTAGACTATTGACAACATTGCTGTTTCAAGGTATTGTTTCATTAATTCGTGGTGCCAGTGTGCTCACGAAGGCGTAGGTTCTTCGGAACTGAGTAGGGGTCGCATATGGGAAACTGTGTGCGACCTCATTTTTTTTATTTTGCGAATTGGGGTATTGGCCCTATCGGCTACTGTCTACCACGAGCCACTTACTGGCTCATCTGGTGGAAAGCTCGTATTTTTTAGCGGCTTAATTCATGTCTTCGACGCGAAAAGAAATTTGAAAATTTTTTAAAACAATTGGGTGCCTGTTCCTCGAAGATCCACGGGAGCGAAGTGGGAATAGCCCAGAAAAGGAATATTTCAGCTAACTCGTTCTTATGTGAAACAGTAGCAGATAATTCCGGATAATGACAGATTATATGAGAAAAATTTAGGGGGTATCTGCAAAAACCCTATCCTACCCACAGATCGTTTTGACGTCCATAATTTGAGAAGCTATGATAACCACATAAGCAAACTCCCCATTACAGGATGGGGAGATTATGTTTATTTATTCGATCAACGAAGCACTAAACCGAACAAAAAGAGAAATAGGCCTACGCTATTACAGCGCAAAGACAAAGAAGACCTATACAGCCTGCTTAAGGGCGTATTTTCAATTTGGAGGCGACCTAGCGAGTCCGGTACAGGAAACGATCACGGGCTACCTGCTAAGCTTAAAATCACGGGGGCTATCTGCCCAAACAATGAATCTACACACGAATGCAATCCTCTTTTATTACCGATCGGTTATCCAGGTCTCAACGCGACATCTTCGTATCCCAAGAGCAAAACGACCGAAAGCTATTCCTATCGTTCTAACAAAACTTGAGATCTTGAAGCTCCTTGAACATGTCCTTAATCTTAAACACAAAACGATGATCGCTCTCGCCTACGCATCAGGCTTACGCGTGAGTGAAGTCATCAATCTTAAGGGGGACGCAATCGATTTCGAACAATCGATCATCAGCATACGTCAAGCAAAGGGCAATAAAGACCGCGTAACAATTGTCCCACAATCCCTTTTCGCCGGCTTAATCGAATGTATTGGACACAAAGAAATGAGCGATTACGTGTTTACTAATTACGAAGGGAAAAAAATGCACAGTAGATCGATCCAACTTGTTTTCAAGCGCGCACTAAAACACGCCGGGATTATAAAGCCGGCAACTTTTCATTCCCTCCGTCACTCCTTCGCCACTCACCTTCTCGAAAACGGCACGAATATTCGCTATATCCAGTCCCTTCTTGGCCACACAGATATTCGAACAACAATGCACTATACCGCCGCCGCGAATACCAACCTCCTCGGAATTAAGAGCCCTTTTGAATAACAAAATCCCCCGGCTTTTGGACGAGGGATTTTTGTTTGAAATTTATTTCAAGGTAACAACTGCTCCTGCCGCTTCGAGCTTTGACTTCATGTCCTCAGCCGCCGCCTTATCAGCTCCTTCCTTTACCATCTTTGGAGCTGCGTCAACGATATCTTTCGCTTCCTTGAGTCCGAGTCCAGTAAGCTCACGAACAGCCTTGATAACGTTAATCTTGCTCTCTCCGGCCGAAGTAAGTTCAACGTTGAACGATGACTTCTCTTCTGCTGCCGCTGCTCCTGCTGCAGGTGCTGCCATCATCATGGCTGGAGCCGCTGCTGAAACACCGAACTTCTCTTCGAGAACCTTTACGAGCTCTGCAAGGTCGATTACCGACAATTGCTCGATCGAGGTTACGAGTGATTGAAACTTTTCTGGGACGATTACGTCTTTCTTTTCTTCTGACATATGTGAGTAATTAATTCTTATTTGAATGTTTACGCTTTCTGCTCCTTAACCGCATTCAAGACGGTAAGAAGTCCACGCATGTTTCCAGCAAGCACCTGTACGAAGCCACTGATTGGAGCATTGATCGTTCCGACCAATTGTCCAAGGAGTTGGTGCTTCGACGGAAGTTTCGCAAGGGCGATGACCTCGGAAGCGGAAATTGCTTTCCCTTCGAGGATACCGGCGACGAGCGTTAGAACGTCTTCTCGAGACTTTCCAAACTCGCTTACGAGCTTCGCTGCGGCGACCTCATCTCCGTAAGAAACAGCTGTAAGGATTGATCCGGTAAAGTTCTTTGGATCGATCTCGACACCCGCTTCCTTTGCGGCGATTTGAAGAAGGGTCTTCTTCGCAACGAATACGCTTACATTGCTCTCACTAGCCTTTTGACGCAATGTATTCGCATCTTCCATGGTGAAACCGGAAACCGAGGAGAACGACGCAGCCTTCATCCCGCGGAACTTTTCCGCAATAGAGGCCACGATTTCTTTCTTTTGTTCTCGTGTTTTCGCCATAAAATGAATAAAAATAAACGGCCCAATAGCCGTAAAATCGAAGGAAAAATCGCCTCGGTGGGACTTATCGGTATACCGAGCCCAGTTTCTACGGCTTTTGGATGCCCGTAGAGTACCCCGAGGCGAAATTTCTGTCAACTCTTAGTTCTCGTCCGCAGCGTCTGGACCAAGGCCGATATAGGACATCATAAACGCATAATCCTCCATAACAAACTGCATTTCGTAGAATTCCGTAGCGGTATCGCTATAGATTGTTCCCTTTGTCGTATAGACCTTTTGACCGTCGATCGTTTCGATCGATTGGCTATCAACCGTAGCTCGGGTCATGTTATCAAGCGCCAGTGTCGCCTCGGTAATTTCCTTTAATACGTCCGCATCTGCAACCGATTTAAACTCGTCGCTTGTAGCATTTTCATAAACGAACTCATATTCACCGCTCGCAAGGTCACCGAGAATTTCCTTTGTAACTCGCGCGCGGGTTTCCGCGTCTTGTGCCATGTTTTTAAGCTTTCCTCCGAAGGCAACAACGAGAACGATCGCAAGGACCGCCATAAGCACGAACCCCGCCACGATAAGACCAAGAACAATTTTTATCCCTTTTGACATAGCAAATAGTTAATTATCCCTATTAGTATAGCACAGTCCCGATAAATTCCCTTCCTTCAAAGGCGTTTTCGACCCGGGCGAAGTCTACCCCGTTAACAATCGCGACCTCCATTTTGTGTTTATTCGCAAATTTCGAGGCGATCGGGTCAAAGGGAGCCGAAAGGCCCGGATCCCAAGTATCTCCAACGATTGCCCGGTAATCTTTCCATTTCATTGTCTCGAAGCGTTCGGCATTCGGGTTTTTGCGCGGGTCCTCGCTATAGACATAGTCGATATTTGAAACGTTCACGACGGATTTTTCGTTAAGGCGGTTCGCGAGGCGCACCGCGACGTAGTCGGTCGACCATCCCGGCTTCCAACCCGCTGCGACGAGAATTGGCTCATTCCATTTTTTCGGGAGGCGAAGGGGATTTTTTACAACGACCGGATTCGCAAGCTCGCGGAAAATCGTTCGGAGTAAATGACCATTAAGTCGTGTTGCGTGAATTCCAAGCCAATCGAGATCTTCTCGTTCAATTCCGTGGACCGATTCGGCCGCGTCGATATAGTGGCGAGCCGTCTTTCCGCCCCCAACAACAAGAACAAATCGTTCCCCACGCTCGACCGCAGGAAGAATCATTTCCCGAAGGCGCTTAAGAAAAGCTCTGTCGGGACCACCGTCCGGCACAAGAAGGGATCCACCGATCGAGAGAATATGTGTTTTCGTCGCTTTAACAAGTTTTGGCATAAAAAAATCGCCCGATTAGGAGCGTTTTTTCTTTGAGTTTTTTAGGAGGGCATTTGTTGCGAAACTTACGATCCAGAGGATAATCGCGGCGAGGAGCGCCGGAA
>CAZBFR010000019.1:0-1990 GCA_964491425.1 uncultured Gammaproteobacteria bacterium | reverse complement strand
GCATTTGTTGCGAAACTTACGATCCAGAGGATAATCGCGGCGAGGAGCGCCGGAAGAAATCCCGTTACTTCAAATCCATCGAGGAAGGTCGAGACAAACCAGATTAGCGCGGCGTTAATCACAAAGGTAAAAAGCCCGAGCGTAACAAGGTTAATCGGAAGCGTAAGAAGATAGATCAGTGGACGAATAATCGCATTTACAAGTCCGAGAACAATCGACGCGATAATCGCGAAGTAGAGACTATCGACGTGGAATCCTTCGACGAGGCGCGTGATTAAAAGAAGAGCGAGGGCGTTTAAAAGAAGTCTAAATAGCAGTTTCATATTATTCTTCGATTTCGATAAATTTCTTCTTTAGCGTAATCACCTTGTTTTCAACTTCGGCGAGCTTATCTTTACAGAGTTTTGCGAGAACAAGTCCCCGCTCAAACTGCACAATACTCTCGTCGAGATCCGTATCCCCTTTTTCGAACCACTCCGTAAGCTTCTCGAGCTCTTGGAACGCCTCCGCAAATGTTGGTTGTTTTTTTGCCATACTAGAGAATTTCGGCCTGTGTTTTGCCCTTTTTTAATTGTATCTCGATTCGCTCCCCGCTCGCAAGCGCGCCCGCGTCTCGAAGGATCGCGCCTTTCGCGTTTCGAACGAGTGCGAATCCTCGATCGAGCACGGCCTGTACGTTAAATTGCTCGAAGAGTCGCCGGAGAGCCTCAACCCGCTCTTTGGACGACTGAATTTTTAGCGTAAAACGATCGAAGGCGTGGAAGAATTGCTCGCGTAGCATTCGTATTTCTTGGACTCGTCTTGTAAAAATCGCGTCGAGGATTGAGATCGAGCGGTCGACGGCGCGAAGACCGTGGTGGATTCTTGTATGAAGCCGGTCCTCGATCCGTACAACGGTCGCGTCGATTTCTCGAAGGAGATCAAGACGATTTGGAACGAGAAGTTCCGCCGCGTGCGACGGTGTCGACGCGCGAAGATCGGCAACGAAATCGCAAAGCGACTCGTCCCGCTCGTGCCCAACGCCAACGATGACGGGCGCTTTACTATGAAACACCGCCCGCGCCGTCTCCTCGTCGTTAAACGCGTGGAGATCCTCGAGACTCCCTCCCCCGCGCGTTAAAACGATTACTTCCGGCCGTTCTTCGCTACTCATTTGGTTAAACTCCTCAAACGCCGAAATAATTTCTTTTACCGCAAGCTTCCCCTGAACGTGCACGGGAATATGAACAATCTCAAGCCCGCCGAACCGATGACCCAAGATCCGAAGAAAATCCCCGTAAGCCGCCGCCTCGCTCGAGGTAATAAGCCCGATTCGTTTTGGAAATCGCGGAATCTCGCGCTTTCGCCCAATATCAAACAGCCCCTCCTTCTCAAGCTTCGCTTTTAAAAGTTGGTACGCGCGAAGAAGCGCCCCCTCCCCGAGAAGCTCGACCGACTCAACTGTAAAACTTAATTTTCCAAAGCGCGGATAGACCTGTGCGTAGCCCGAAACCGCGACCTGCATCCCGTCCTCAAGCGGAAACCGTTGTTTGTAAATCGTCGTAAAGCAAGAAATCTTTGCCTCACCTCCCGCGTCCTTTAAATCAAAATTAATCCATTTCCCCTGACTTACCCGGTAGTCCGAAACTTCGCCGACGACCTGTACGGCGTTATCCGGGATAAGGCGGAGCGTTTCGTTAAGCAAAACGAGGTAGTCGGCAACTGAATACTGTTTTTGTTCATGGTTCATGCGGGTTCATTATAACAAATAAGACGGCATCCTTGAAAGATACCGTCCACGTGGAGAGGGACTGCAATGGACCCACCCTCCCCACACGCTCGCCCCGCCGCAGGGCGTTGTGGTCCTTACGACACGAGACTACCCCCTTCCAAGGAGCGCTCGCTTCTAGTCTTCGCTACCTCCCCGAGCCGGCAACGAAGAGAGTCGTTTATGCAGATTCCATTTCTGCTAGGATTACACCATTTTTCCGGCGAAATGTCAAGAGCTTGT
>CAZBFR010000018.1:6427-14801 GCA_964491425.1 uncultured Gammaproteobacteria bacterium | reverse complement strand
GACGATCTGCGGAGTATCGGATGCGCCACTGGTGTCCGTGTCCCTCCACCCAAGCAAGTCGATCGCCGATGCGGGTGTACTCTCGCGTCATCCAATAGTCACGAACAGGATCTGACGCGACCTTCTCCTGACCGCCCACGATCTCGTAGATGCTCCGTCCACGGACACGATGCGGGTCGATCGGCACGGTCTCCCAGTGCGATTCCGCTCGGTAGCTGTGCAGAAGTCGGCTTTGCCCGGGCGGCCGACCGATCGAGTAGGCGATCATGTAGCGTCCCACGCTCACGCGTAGATCGATATTGAATACCGATGATGGGAGCGGAATGTCAACCGCCTCCACCTCGATAAAGCACGTGTCAACACGAAGAAGATCGTGGCGATCTTTTCGAGGGACGAGGAAGTGGGAGGCCGTCGGAGTGCCTACCACGTAACCGTACTCAGTTCGGAGCCGCGTAAGAACGGTTGAACCCTTCTTCAACTCCGTTCGGTCGCAACAGCGGTTGGCGCGGTGGACGTGTCGAATCCCGACGGAGGTGAGTTGCGACCTGCCGTTCAACAGGTTCACGGAATAGTTGTCGTAACCGGCGCTCTCAACGATCGGGAAGGCGGCACGGGGTTCATTGCCCTCGAAGTACATTGCATCGATCCTGTTGTCGATACGGACTGCGGCGTATCCGCTATTTACGGCCAAGATCTCGCCATCAACGATGGCGACGGTACGAATTTCATGTTTCACGGTGGCTCCTGGGGTTGAAGGAACGAAGAGGCATAATAATCGAACGGGCATGAAAAGTCAACCCAAACCTATCATTGAATAAACGAATCCGCCCCGGCGAGTGCCGGGGCGGGGAGGGCCCGCGAGGGGGCTAGTTGAAGAGGTAGCTGTAGCGTTCGATCTCTTGTGCGAACGCCGCATGATCCATGATGTGAGGTCTCACTCCAATCGTGAGCGCGCCCGGTGGGAGGCCGACCAGTTCGCGAACCACGGCGTCGAGACGAAGTGGTCGCGGGATTTGTTCCTTCCGCGCGGTGAGAAATTCTTCGAGCTCGTGTCGCGCGTTGATCGAGAGGGGGAACTCTTCGATCCGTGCCGGGGTGTGGAGATAGAAGTCGACAACACGGACTATGCCACAGGCTCTGAGCTCGTCGGCGGTCACCAGCATAACCCACCGCCTCATGGGCGATCGAAGGAACTTCACGAAGCTTGGAGTCGTCATGGCTACGTCTGCAGTTACCGTATCCGGCAACTCTTTCTGTTCAGGCTTCGACATGGAATCCTCCTGGCTCTTCTTTAAGATAGCGGGAGATTAAACGGTCGTCAAACTCGACAATCACGGGGAAAACCGTTAGGATAGCACTATTATGACCCCTCCAGATCGGATTAGAAATTTTTGCATTATTGCCCATATTGACCATGGAAAGTCGACGCTTGCCGACCGAATTTTGGAAATGACGGGGACGATTGATAAGCGGAAGATGCAGGATCAGCTTCTTGATTCGATGGATATTGAGCGGGAGCGTGGGATTACGATTAAGCTTACGCCGGTACGGATGGCGCACAAAAAGGACGGCGTCGAGTACACGCTTAACCTTATCGACACACCGGGCCACGTCGATTTTAACTACGAGGTGTCGCGCTCATTGGCCGCTGTTGAAGGGGCGATTCTTCTTGTCGACTCGACGCAGGGAGTGCAGGCGCAGACGATTGGAAATTTGTATTTGGCGCTCGAGCAAAACCTCGAGATCATTCCGGTTCTTAACAAGATTGATTTGCCGGCGAGTGACGTTGAAGCGCGGGCGCAGGAGCTTATTAAGCTTATCGGATGTAAGCGCGAAGATATTCTTGCGGTTTCCGGAAAAACGGGACAGGGAGTCGACGCGCTTCTTGACGCGGTGATTGAACGAATCCCGCCGCCAGCTGTTGGAGAAACGGGAAAGCCGCGCGCGCTTGTGTTTGATTCTTACTATGACGATTACCGCGGAGTCGTTGCATATGTTCGGTTATTTGACGGGGCACTTAAGAAAAATGATCGTCTGCACATGAAGGCAACCGGAGCGGACGAAACAATTCTTGAGGTTGGAAAACTCGCGCCGAAATTTACGTCTGAAAATGAACTAACAACGGGACAAATCGGGGCCGTTGTTACGGGTTTTAAAGATATCGCCTCCTGTCGCGTCGGGGACACGATGACGATCGAGAAAACAAAGGATACCCCGGCGCTTCCGGGATACAAGGAGGCAAATCCGATGGTGTTTGCGGGCGTGTTTCCCGAAGACGGAAGCGACTACCCGACGCTTCGCGACGCTATGGACCGCCTTAAGCTTAACGATGCGGCGCTTGTGTTTGAGCCCGAACACTCCCCAGCGCTTGGCTACGGTTTCCGTTGCGGACTTCTCGGAATGCTCCACCTCGAAATCTTAAAAGAACGTCTTGAGCGCGAGTTTAACCTTGCGCTTGTCGTAACCGTTCCGTCTGTTGCGTATCATGTTTACCGCACTGGCAAAAATGAACCTGAAACGATTAAGAGCCCGCACGAGCTTCCCGACCCGTCGTTTATCGATCACATCGAGGAACCTTGGGCGAAGATTGATATTATTACTCCGAAGGCGTACATCGGACCGATTATGACGTTCGTGCAGGATCGAAAGGCTATCTACCTTACGACGGAGTTTTTAAGCGAGGATCGCGCGATTTTGAAATATGAGATCCCTTTGTCCTCGGTCATTGTCGATTTTTACGATAAGTTAAAGAGTTTCTCTTCGGGATTTGCGTCGATGAACTACGAGGTGTTTACGTACCGTGATGCCGATATTGTTCGGCTTGATATCTTGGTGGCCGACGAACAAGTCGAGGCGCTTTCGAGTTTTTCGTATCGGAATGAAACGGAACCGACGGGACGGCGGATTGTTACGGCCTTGAAAAATGAACTACAACGGCAACAGTTTGTCATTAAAATTCAGGCGGCCGTCGGAGGAAAGATCGTCGCGAGCGAGCGAATCTCCGCGCTTCGAAAAGACGTTACCGCAAAACTCTACGGCGGAGACGTTACCCGAAAACGAAAGCTTCTCGATAAACAAAAGAAAGGTAAGAAAAAGATGCTTGCTATGGGCAAGGGGAAAGTTAATATCCCAAGCGAAGCCTATCTCAATATTTTGAAACGCTAAGCTATGATCGAAATTTCCAAGGCTATCTTAAAGGACGGCGAAAAATACTTGCTTTTGAAGCGCTGTACTACAAGCTACCCCGACACATGAGATTTTGCCGGTGGAAAACACGATCCGGGGGAAAGTGCAGTAGAGTCCGTTGTGCGGGAGGTACAAGAAGAAACCGGTTATACGATAATTCCTGGGCCGGAACTCTACTCGGCACGCTTTACCGACAACACGCACGATCTGCTTTTTCACTATTTTGAACCTAGTCAGTACACTGGAGAATTTGTTCGTTCTAAAGATCATTCTGATCACGGTTGGTTTACGATACCGGAAATTCAAGAGCTTGAACTTCATCCGTCCGTTTCAGAGTGCTTGAAGATAATGGAGATATAGATGCGTGAAAGCCACCCGAGGGGGTGGCTTTGAGGTCGGCGCGAGGCTCCGCGCGCTAGAGGAGCGCGTAGTTGTAGAGCTCGACGCC
The DNA here is from genome assembly GCA_964491425.1 of uncultured Gammaproteobacteria bacterium. Lineage (GTDB taxonomy): Bacteria > Patescibacteriota > Patescibacteriia > UBA9934 > UBA9934 > CAYFMS01. Next base: position 11,167 of record CAZBFR010000018.1, on the reverse strand, counting down.
GAACAAGAAGGTGAGTAGGGCGGCGACGATCCCGAACACGGACAGGATCGACTTGTACCGCTCGAAAGCGATACGTTCGGCCTGCGTGAGTCGGACGACCCCGCGACGGAAGAGGATTTTCGCCAAGGCCTCTTCGACCTCCGCGGATAGGACGGTGCCAGCCTCGTAGATCCGACGGTACAGAATCTTCGACCTGTACCAGCCAAGACCGGCGCCCCTCCGCATCTTCGTTCTCACCTTGGAGAGCGGGTGGCGTTGACGAACCGCAACAGCTGTCGGGAACGTCGGTGTTCGCGCCCCCTCGCACTCGTCCGTTTTCGCATCCTCGTCGACCGTTCGATCGAGGTAGAGAACGTGCTGTTCGTCCGTGTCGGGATCCGATATGTGGGACAATTGGCCTCCAAAATGGCCGGGGAATAATATCAGAAAAAGAGGGTTTTGTCAATGTGGTACACTACTCCCATGACGTCGCGATTTGCTTGGAAAACGAAGCGGGAGGAGGTTTCCGATCCGATTTTGGCGCTCCTTGAGAACCGCGGAGTGAAGCCGGAGGATCAGGAGGCGTTTTTTACGATGGATTGGTCTCGCGATCTCCACGACCCGGATTTGTTTACGAAGATGGGGCTTGCGGTTGCGCGGGTGTTTAAGGCGCTTGAGGGCGGGGAGAAGATCGTGGTGCACGGCGATTACGACGCCGACGGGGTTTGTGGGTCCTCGGTTTTAACGCTTGCGCTTCGCGATATCGCGCGGACGCTTTCGTTCGATTTGCACCTCGACGTTTTTTTGCCCGATCGCGAGAAGGACGGGTACGGGGTTGCTCGGCATACGATTGCGCGGTTCGGTGAGGAAGGGGTGAACCTTCTTATAACGGTTGATTGTGGAATTGCGAATGCGAACGAGTTTGATCTTGCGAAAGAATTGGGGATCGACGTGATAATTTGTGATCATCATCAGCTTGGAGAGCGTCTACCGGAGCATGCGCTTATCCTTCATCCTCTCGCACCTGGCGAAGAGTATCCAAACAAGAAACTCTGTGGGACGGGGGTTGCGTACAAATTCGCGACGGCGTTAATTCGCGAGGCGCGGGCGAGGGGAGCGGAGCTTCCGGAGGGGTACGAGAAGTGGTTTGTGGATTTTGTCGCGATCGCGACCGTAACGGACGTGATGCCGATTCTTGGAGAGAACCGTGTTCTCGAGCATTTTGGATTAAAGGTACTTAAAAAAACGAAGTGGCCGGGTCTTCGCGCCCTCCTTCAAATGTCGCGTGCGGACGGGACGATTAATACGCAAACGATTGGGTTTCAAATTGGACCGAGAATTAACGCAGCGGGGCGCGTTAAGCACGCAAAACACGCGTTTGAGGCCCTCACGGCTAAAACGGAAGAAGAGGCGCGCGAACACGTCGAGCTTCTCGAGACGCTTAATCGCGAGCGAAAGAAAATTTCGGATGTTGCGTATCGTGAGGCGAAGGCGAAAGTGGAAAATGAACAAAGTAAAAAACCGGCGATTATTGTTTGGGAAGAACATTGGCATCCCGGGGTAATCGGGCTCGCGGCGGGAAAGCTTGTACAAGATTTTGGGCTCCCGACCTTTGTTCTTGCGAAAGTCGGTAAAAACTACGTCGGTTCGGGTCGAACGGCGGGCGGGCTCCATCTCGTTGAGGCGATGAAAAGCTGTGGTGATATTTTCGTAAAATTTGGCGGGCATCCGCAGGCTTGCGGACTTACGATCGCACAGGAACACCTCCAAACGTTTAAACAAGGGGTGGAAACCTTTGCGGAATCGTTCTTTGGAAATGAACAACCAAAGCCGTCGCTCGAAATCGATTTCGAATTACCGCTCGAGATTGTTACGCCGGAGTTTTTTATCGAACTACAGCGTTTCGAGCCGTTTGGAGAGGGGAATCGCGAACCGGTATTCGTTATGCGAGGGGCAAAGGTCGCAAATTCCGGAAAAATTGGGTCGGACGGAAAACACCTTCGGCTTTCGCTCCTAACAAAGACTGGAAAGCTCTGGAAGGGTGTCGGATTCGGATTTGGCGATCTTGAGTCACAGCTCACTCCTGGCACCACGATTGATCTCGTGTATCGTATACAGGTTAACGAGTGGAATGGAAGAAGTGAGCTTCAATTTGAATTAATCGATTTAATGCTATGAAATATCGAATGTATGCGGACGGGGGTTCGAGAGGAAATCCCGGACCGGCGGGATCGGGTTCCGTCTTGTATGAACTCGTAGACGGCGAGGAGCGAGAGGTTGCGAGAGCGAGCGAGTATCTCGGAGTGGCGACAAATAATGTCGCGGAATACAACGCGATTCGAATCGGGCTTCTTAAAGCGCTCGAGCTTGGCGTCGAAGAACTCGAAGTGCGCCTCGATTCCGAACTTGCGGTTAAACAAATCAACGGTCAGTACAAAGTAAAAAACCTCGGGCTTAAACCGTTCCACACGACGATTAAAGAATTGATGAAATCGTTTAAAGCTATTTCATTTTCCCATGTTCGTCGCGAGTACAACACGGTTGCCGATTCGATTGTGAACGAAGTGATCGATCGGAACGTGTAGCTATGGTATAGTGTCGACCATATGGCACTCTTTGGAGGAAAAAAAGAAGAGACGCCCGGACTTATCGGTGTTGATATTGGAACAACCGGAATTAAAGCGGTTGAATTGTTTGATGAAGCCGGAAAATCTCGGCTCGGGACGTATGGACAGGCCCATTTCAAAGAAAGCGAAATGAATCGCGGAACGGTTCTTACATCTGCGAAAAGCGGAGGACCGGTTCTTAAGGCGATCGCCGATCAAGCCGGAATGAAAGTTCGTACGGCAAACGCGTCGCTTCCAAGTCACGAAGTATTCCACGCGATTTTTACCGTCCCACCGTCTAAGGAACTTGCGGTTATGGAGGAGGCTGCGAAGAAGCGTGTAACGACACTTCTTCCAAAGCCGATCGACGAGATGATTCTCGATATTTTAGTTATCGATAAGCCCGAAGAAAAAAGCGAAGCTAAGCACGCCCGAGTTCTCGTTTCGGGCGCGCCAAAGGAGCTTGTTTTAAATTACACCGCGCTCTTTGCGGAATCGGGTATCGCCTTACAATCGCTTGAAACGGAGGCGTTCGGACTTATTCGTTCGCTTATCGGTAAAGACAAGTCGCGCGTTATGATCGTCGACATTGGTCACGATCGAACAACGGTAACGATCGTCCAAGAAGGTTTTCCATTCCTCCACAGAAGTATTGCAACCGGCGGAAACGATGTAACGAAGCGAATTGCGCAAATGATGAATATCGATTTGAACGAAGCCGAGCAGGTTAAACGAGATCTCGCCGAGGCGGAGTCGAAAGAGGTTCCGAAGTTTATCGTCGACGCGCTCCAACCGATTCTCCACGAAATGCGCTATTCGCTCGACCTTTACGCGCAACAAGAATTCCATTCCTACAACACCGTCGAAAAGATCATTGTTACCGGAGGGTCGGCCCATCTTCCATATCTTGACCCATATCTCTCAAAGGCGCTTAATATCAATGTTTACCTTGGAGATCCGTGGGCGCGTATCGCGATTCCGGCCGGACTTCGCCCGGCGCTTGACGAGAATGGCCCGAGCTTTGCCGTCGCGATCGGTCTTGCGATGAAGGGTAAACGGTAATATGCAAAAACGCGTTCTCGCTCTTATTTGCGACGATACGTTCGGAGCCCTACTCGAGAAAAGGCTCGCGAGTCGGAATTTTTCGGTTGCAATGACCTCTACACTTGAGGATCTCGAACGAAAGGCGGCTAAGCGTCGACCACAGGCACTCCTTATCGATATTGCTTGTGCGATCGATCTTGTCGGCCTCTATAAATATCTCGCTTCGCTACCGACACTCCAACAAATTCCGTATTTTTTCTACGCGAAACGATTACGTTCCGCTGATCGATTCGCGCTTAAACGCACGACCTACGAAGAACTTTTCTCGGGGGCGCACACAACTCCTACGGAAATTGCACAGCGTATCGCGAAAGCGCTTACCTAACCGTGATATACTAACGCTATGGAGGATTCGACAAAAACACGCGTACAGATTCTCACTTTCGGACTCGTTCTTGGAGTCGTCGGACTTCTTGCTGTCTTCGCGTTAACAAACGCGCGGGCACAAGCGAGAGACGCGGTTCGACTTTCGGACGTAAGGCAAACACAGGTTGGTCTCGAGCTTTACTATCTTGCGCAAAACGAGTACCCGTTTAGTAGTTCTGGAATTCCGCTTGGTTCCGAAACGACGAGATGTATCGACGAGACGGGATTTGCCGGAACCTGTACAGGTACAATCTACCAACAAACCCTCGCGATTCCGCCGTCTAGCGGACTTAAAGAGCTCGTTTCTTGCGCGGAGGAAAAGAACGCTTACTGCTATATCGGGGGAACGACCGGTTACCGAATCGAATTTGAACTCGAACGAGGATCCTCGCTCCTAGGACTCGCGAAGGGCCTAAATTGCGCGACCGAAACGGGTTGGGCGCCAGGTGAATGCTCGAGCCTACCGAGAAATTAGTATGAATGAACTCGTGATCCTTGGCATTATCGCTGGGTTCATCGGCATCTTGCTTGGCACGATCGTCAACCTTTTTGTATTTCGAACACGTCTCTCCGGCGTACTTCAAGAGACGGTAAAGCGTGATCTGTGTGAATTTCCAACGAGAGGTGCGGACTATCTCCCGTTCGCAAGTTTTTTTTCGATTAAGGATCATTGTTCCGGAAAACG
>CAZBFR010000018.1:0-6327 GCA_964491425.1 uncultured Gammaproteobacteria bacterium | reverse complement strand
GGCCTAATTCTTGGCGCGTTTTTTGCGGTACAATACGCGCTTACCCACGGTAAGGCTATGGGGGGAGGCGATATTCGTCTCGGGATTCTTATCGGTCTTTTCCTCGGACTTCCTCTTGGAATCTTAGCGGTTTTTCTCGCCTATATTCTCGGAAGCCTTGTCGGGATCTATCTTGTCATTATGCGACACGAAAGCCTACATGACCACATGCCTTTCGGGACATTCCTCGTTCTAGGGGCCCTCGCAAGCCTTCTTTTCGGCGCCGAAATCATTGAATGGTATACCGGTTTTTTGATACAATAGAGGAATGAAAGAACGTATTGAAAAGTTAAAAGAGCTGATTAATTATCATCGGTACCTCTACCACGTAGAGGATCGGCAAGAGATTTCTGAAGCCGCGCTCGACTCGCTTAAGCACGAACTTCTTGAATTAGAGCGAGCCCATCCCGAATTCCAAACGCCTGATTCGCCAACGCAACGTGTCGGCGGTACCGTCCTTCCAAAATTTGAGAAAGTTGTCCATCTTGAGCGAATGCTTTCGATGAACGATGTGTTTCGTTTTGAAGAGCTTGAAGATTGGGAGACGCGTCTTAAAGGTGTGTACGACGGGACGATCGGCGCCTATTACGCAATGACAAAGATTGACGGGCTTGCCGTTTCGTTACGGTACGAGGACGGCGTTTTAACGACTGCCGCAACAAGAGGTGACGGAACGGTCGGGGAAAATGTTACTCAAAATGTAAAAACGATAGAAGCGATTCCTTTAAAGCTTGAGACACCGTCCGGGAAAAAACTTCCGAAAGTTGTCGAGGTCCGTGGAGAGATTTTCATGTCCAAAGCAGATTTTGAAAAGCTAAACAAAGCGCAGGAAGAAAAAGGGGAGGAGCCGTTTGCGAATCCTCGAAATGTCTCGGCCGGTTCGATTCGTCAACTTGATCCTGAGATTACGCGTACTCGCCCGCTCGATTTTCGCGCCTGGCACCTTTCGGGATTTGACCTTGAATCGCATAGCGAATCGATTTCGATTCTCCGCGAACTCGGTTTTAAAGTTGCTCCGGGGACGCTTTGTAAAACGCTTAAAGATGTACAAACGTATTTTGCAAAAACGGAGCGCGAGCGGTCGGAAATTCCGTTTTGGATTGACGGGATCGTTGTGCGTGTAGACAGGTTTGATATTTACAAAGCGCTTGGCATTGTCGGAAAAACGCCTCGTGGGATTGTTGCGTATAAGTTCCCTCCGGAAGAGGCGACGACGAGACTTCTCGCGGTTCATTGGCATATGGGGCGCACCGGCAAACTCACTCCCGTCGCGCAAGTCGAGCCCGTGTTTATTGCGGGTACAACCGTAGAGCACGCCTCGCTCCATAATATCGACGAAATTAATCGACTCGATCTACGCGTTGGCGATACGGTTATTATGACAAAGGCCGGGGACATTATTCCAAAAATTACGCAGGTCCTTAAAGAATTGCGGACGGGAAATGAAACCGAAATCCACGAACCAAATACGTCTACGTTCCCAACAATTGACCAACAACGTGAAAAGATTCTCTATGCAATTCGTGCATTTGGAATCGACGGCATTGGCGGAAAAACAATCGAGCGATTTATCGAAGAGGGGCTAATCGAGACGCCGGCGGACCTCTTCAACCTTACCGAAGAGGAGATAATGACCCTTGAACGGTTTGGGGAACTTTCGGCGAAAAATATCGTCGAGGAAGTACGAACCCATAAATCAATCTCATTTCCAAACTTTATCCGTGCGCTCGGAATCCCAAGTGTCGGCGAGGAGACCGCTTTTACCCTCGCATACGCGTGCAAGACGCTCGAGCGCCTTCGTACAATAACCGTCCCCGAACTTCTAGAGCTTCAAGATATTGGCGCCATTGTCGCGAATGCGATTTTTGATTTCTTTGCCCGCGAGGAAACGCATCGTCTTCTCGAAGCCTATGAACGGGCGGGGATTAAGATAGAGACGGTGGAAGAAGCGAGAGATACGCTTAAGGGTTTGACATTTGTCCTTACCGGCGCGCTCGAGTCCCTTACGCGAGACGAAGCGAAAAAGCGTATCCGTGAGGCGGGCGGGATCCTTTCCGGGTCCGTAAGTAAGAATACGGATTATGTTGTTGCCGGAGGGGACGCCGGAAGTAAGCTCGCGAAGGCGGAGGCTCTCGGGGTCAAAATCTTGTCAGAATCAGACTTTTTACGTATGTTAGGCACATAATATGGATATTAACGCAATCGCAAAACTCGCCCAGCTCGACTTTACCGACGAAGAAAAGGCAATGATGGAAAAAGATCTTCCCTCGATCGTCTCCTATATTGATCGTCTTCAGGCCGTCGATACGTCAAACGTCGACGCAAAAGAATATATTTTTGAGATGGACGCGGTACTTCGCGACGACGTTCCTCGCGAAGATCTCGTAGAAGAACGTGAAGCGGTAATTGCTAATTTCCCGAAAAAACTCGGCGATGCGCTCGAAGTGCCGGTGATCCTTCCATAATATGAAAACGGCTATTGAAATTCGAAGTACGATAGAAAAGAAAGAAATGACCGCCCGTGAGGTTGTTTCGGGAGTTCTTAAAGATATCCATGCTCGCGACGAGCAAATCGGAGCCTTCCTTGAAACGTTTGACGTCGAAGCTCTCGAGGCTGCCGATCGAATTGATGCGCTCGTCGCGTCGGGCGAACCGCTTCCGCGCCTTGCCGGTGTTCCGGTAGCGATTAAGGATAACCTTCTCTACGCGGGACACACCGCTTCCGCCGGATCAAAAATGCTCGAACACTATACGAGCGCCTATACCGCGACAGCCGTGAAGCGACTTCTTGACGCGGGAGCGATTATTGTTGGACGAACGAACATGGACGAATTTGCCGCCGGCTCAAGTACCGAAACCTCTGCTTTCAAAAAAACACGAAACCCGCACGACTTAACAAAAATCCCTGGAGGATCCTCGGGTGGATCCGCCGCAGCGGTTGCCGCCGGATTTGTTCCGATTGCGATTGGATCGGATACCGGAGGCTCGATTCGTCAACCGGCTTCGGTTTGTGGAATTGTCGGAATGAAGCCGAGTTACGGAGCGGTATCTCGCTATGGACTTATGGCTATGGCCTCTAGCCTTGATCAAATCGGGCCTTTCGCGACAACCGTTGCCGACGCAACCCTCGTTCTCGAAGTGATTTCCGGAAAAGATCCGTTTGACGCAACGTCTTTCGACGCCGACGAAACTTCGATCGCCGAGCTCCAAACCGCTTCGCTCAAGGGTGTGCGCGTTGGTGTTCCAAAAGAATACTTTATCGACGGAATGGACGAGAAGATTAAGGATATTATCCATGGTCAAATCGAGCGCATGCGCTTCGCCGGCGCGGAGATTGTCGATATCTCACTTCCTCTTACCGAGTACGCTCTTCCGGTTTACTATATTATCCAGCCGGCCGAAATGAGTTCGAACCTCGGGCGCTACGACGGACTTCGCTATGGCGACCGCGCACAGGGAAATCTTAAGGAGAGCCTCCTCAATGCTCGAAAATTCGGATTTGGTCCCGAAGTAAAGCGTCGAATCATGCTCGGAACCTTTATTCTTTCTTCGGGTTATTACGACGCGTACTACAAAAAGGCGCTCGCGGTACGAAGCGCGATTTATAATGAAATGACGGAGGCCTTTAAAAAAGTAGACGTTATTGTTACTCCAACGTCTCCAACCGTCGCTTGGAACATCGGCGAAAAGTTTAACGATCCGCTCGCGATGTATCTCGCGGATATCTATACGACGACCGCAAATATCGCAGGACTCCCGGCGATCTCTCTTCCGGCAGGGAAGGCGCACGATCTTCCGGTCGGTATCCAGTTCATGGCCCCACACAAGCACGACGCAAAGCTCCTCGCTATTGCTAACGCTTTTGAACGCCTGTGATTCCTTATTTTGAATGGACAACGATTCAAATCGGACCCGTAACCCTTTACGTTTGGGGTCTCTTCGTCGGTCTTGGAATTCTTTTTGGCTCGGCGGTTGCCGGATGGCGCGCGCGAACCCTTGGGCAAAATGACAAAATTATTTACGACCTAACGTTTCTTCTTGCGATTGCGGGAATAGTCGGTGCTCGACTTGGCCATGTCTTTTTCTACGATTTTCCCACGTTTGCGAATGACCCACTTTCTGTTTTTGCTATTTGGGACGGAGGCATGTCGATCATGGGAAGCTTTCTTCTTGCCGCACCCGTCGCGACTCTTTATCTTAGGAAAAAACAAGTTGACCCGCACGCCTATCTCGACACCCTCTTTTTCGGCCTTCCGTTTGGCTACTTTGTTGGGCGCATTGGTTGCTTTTTGATTCACGACCACCCGGGAACGGCAACATCCTTCTTCCTCGGTGTTGAATATCCGGACGGAGTTGTACGCCATGATTTAGGCCTGTATCTATCGCTAAACGCCCTCGTTCTCGCCGGTCTTTTCCTATTTTTAGCGAAAAAAAAGCTCCCGACCGGATTCTTTATCGGGACGTTTATGGCGTGGTACGGGGCTGTGCGTTTCTTTCTCGACTTTTTACGAATTTCCGATGTAAGATACTTGGGCTTAACACCAGCACAATACGTATGCGCGCCTTTGTGCCTTGGTGGAATCGCGCTCTTAATTTACTTAGCTAGGACCTATGGAAGAAAAGAAAGGATTTTTTGACGGAGATACGAGGATGTTTTTCCTCTTCGGTCTCGTCGCCGGAATTGCGCTTATGTCGCTTGTCGGCGGTGGACTCAACCTCTCCTTCGCGAAAGGAAACGGGGGAAATAATAACAACAGCCCAATCGTTCGAACGCCTACGACCCCTACGGCTGACGCACCGGTGCCGGAAGCGACAAGTAAGGATCATGTTCGCGGGAACTTAAACAAAGCGAAAGTCGTGTTAATCGAGTACTCCGATATCCAGTGCCCTTACTGCGGAGCGCACCATCCAACGCTTCAACAGCTCGCAAACGATTACGGAGACGACGTAGCCTGGGTCTATCGTCATTTCCCACTTACAAGTATCCACCCTGAGGCCGCACCAGCCGCAAACGCGGCGGAATGTGCGGCGGAGCAGGGAAAGTTCTGGGAGTTTACGGATATTCTCTTCGCCAACCAAAAGAGTTTGAACGACGCGTACTACAAACAAGTCGCAAAAGACCTCAAGCTTAAAACAGGGCAATTCAACGACTGCGTCGATAGCGGAAAGTACGACGACCTCGTAGCACAGCAATCGCTTGACGGACAGGCCGCTGGAGCAACGGGAACACCTGCAACATTCATTAACGGTCAACTCGTCTCAGGGGCTGTTCCGTACGAGTCAATGGCAACAATGATCGACCAAATCCTCGGAAAGTAATCAAACAAAAAAATCCTTCTCGCAAGAGAGGGATTTTTGTTTAGAAGATTCCGCCAAAAGGAGAGTTTGATTGGGATCTTGTATCACTCGTCCCACTATCCTTGGCTTCTTGCACCGCGGGCTTCTTCACCACCGCCACCTCGTTAGCCCCCTTGTCAAAAAACGCCGTCCACCGCTCAAGTCGCGCAATCTCTCGCTCAACCGTTGCCCCTGTATACTCACCGGCGTGCTTCGGCCCACCCTCGTAACTCGGCTTCTTTTGATCCAAGTGCAGGTTAATAATGTACTCCTCGCTCGTTTCTTTAACGTAGATATGAAACCTTGGATAATAATCGCCGGTTAACCGCAACACGTAGCTATCTTCCTTTGTTACCGGGTCAATAAAATAGGCATACCCTGCTTTGCGGAGCAGGGTAGCCGGTGACGGAATGCGTCCTTTAAGAACGCGTAATTCCATATTATTTATTTGCTCGGTAGACGGCGAAGTAGTAGACCGGTGCTCCGATTAGGTTCGCAAAGATCAAGATAAGGATCCAAAGCGTCTTATCCTTGAAATCTCGGCGGATGCAGTCGATCAACATCCAAATCCAAAAAGCCGTGAATAAGATACCAAAAAGAACGAACAATAGGGCGAGAACAATGAATAGGATGCCTGTTACATTCATAGATAAATGATTAATAGCCAAACTATAGCAATATTTGCTGATCTCGCATACCCTTGATTCCACACCCAAAGTACGGTACACTACCGTCACAATTTGGAGAGGTGGCCGAGTGGTCGATGGCGCACGCTTGGAAAGCGTGTAACGGGTAAAACTGTTCGCAGGTTCGAATCCTGTCCTCTCCGCCAGAAGAACTCCAATTTGGAGGGGTGTCAGAGTGGTCGAATGAGACGGTCTTGAAAACCGTTATACCGCTATAACGGTATCGAGGGTTCGAATCCCTCCCCCTCCGCCATAAAACAATCGC
>CAZBFR010000017.1:0-15257 GCA_964491425.1 uncultured Gammaproteobacteria bacterium | reverse complement strand
ATCGCGCGCCTTCTTCAAAAAGGCGTCCTTCCGAAGAGCATCTTTGATCCTGCCGACTATCTCCGCGACGGCGAGGGTCGATACCGCCGAAAGCAAAAAATCGAATCACACCGTCTCGCTCTCTCGAGCGCGATCTATACGGCATTTTTCGTTCTCGGTATCGCACTCCTTTGGTTTGCGATCATGCTATTTAAAACGATCGAGCTATGATTCGCTCGACCTACTACAAAATCAAAGCGTTTTTTGAACGCTACGAACGAATCCTTCTTCCGGGAACACTTCTTCTTGGAGTTCTAATCGATTTTGTTACGTTTAAAACGATAAACCTCAAGGCGTCGTTTATCCTTCTCGGGACGCAGGCGATCCTTGCTGGTCTCGCGGTGTTCTTTATTAACGTAATAGACGCACGCGAGAGTCTTCAACGTTTCGCGTTTTTCCGCTACCTTCGGCTTTTAATGCCGTTCGTTATTCAGCTCACGTTCGGCGCCCTTCTTTCCGCCTCCTTCGCCTTCTACTGGTTCTCCGGCGCGTTTTCCGCAAGTTGGCCCTTCTTTGTCTTGATCATTTTACTCATGATCTCAAACGACGCACTCCGTCAGTACTACCTACGTCCAATCGTCCAACTCCCCGTCTACTATTTCGCCCTCTTCTCGATTATTAGCATCGTCCTTCCCTACGCGCTCCACTCCCTTCTTCCGGGACTCTTTGTCGCGAGCGGCTTAATCGCTGGGCTTCTCCTCTTTCTTTACTTCCTCTTACTCCAAAAATTGATCCCGTCGATTCGCGAAGATCAAGTCTCAATCTTTTCGTTAATCGGATTTCTGTTTATTTTCATGAACGGTCTCTACTTTTTAAACGTCATCCCACCGATCCCTCTCGTGTTGCGCGACGCCGGCGTTTATCACGCTCTCGAGCGTACCGGTGACGATTATCTCGTTTTAGACGAAGATCGCGGATTTATCGAACGCTTAATTCCGGGAACGACGGTACGGACAACGGAACTCGAGCAACTCTACGCCTATTCCGCGGTCGCCGCTCCGGCCGAGCTTCGTACGTCGATCGTCCACGAATGGCAATATTTCGATCCTGCGGAAAAAGAATGGGTAACAAAAAGTACCGTTTCATTTACAATTTCGGGCGGTCGCGAGCAGGGATTCCGCGGATACTCGATGAAATCGCGTCTCGAAGAGGGGCGTTGGAGGGTAAATGTAAAAACCCTACGAAATCAAACGATCGGTAGGATTCATTTCAAAACCGTAACAGTCTCAAAACCTGTAAAAACAATCGAGGTTATAAAATAAGGGCCTTTTTCAAGTCGGTAATTTCCTTTCGTGTAAGCGGCCGTACAGCTCCTTCTTCGAGATCGCCAAGTTCAATATTCATTACCCGAATTCGCACGAGCTTCTTTACTTCAAACCCAAGCGCCTCCGTCATCCGTCGAATCTGTCGATTCTTTCCTTCGGTTAAAATGATATGAAACTTTCTCGGCCCTACACGCTTAATTTGCGCCGGTTTTGTCATTTGTCCAAGGATCACCATTCCGTTTCGCATCGTATCAAGATCGGCGTTTGAAATATCGTCGTGCACGGTTACGACGTATTCTTTTTCGTGGTTCCCGCGAGGATGCGTAATCGCCTCGGAAAGGTTTCCGTCATTTGTTAAAATAAGGAGACCGCTTGACGCAACGTCGAGTCGTCCAACTGGAAAAAGACGTTCTTTAAGATGAAGAAATGTCGCAATCGTATCTTTTCCGTTCGGATCAACGGAGGTAAGAATCCCGACCGGTTTGTGGAAGGCTTTATAGATAAAGTCCGGCCGATCCTCGCTAACGCGCTTTTGGTTTACCGTCACTTCGTCCCCCTCTTCTACGATCGTTCCTTTTTCCGCGATTTCCCCGTTAATTCGAACACGTCGCTCATCAATCAAAACATCGGCGTTTCGTCTCGAGCAAACGCCTCGCTCCGCAAGATATTTATTAATCCGAGTCGCCATAAGGGCGTATAGTACACGAAAACGAGATTTTTTCAAGTGCTACTTGATAAAAACCGTTTTAATGTTCACGAACTCTTTCATGCCGTAGCCGGCGAGTTCACGTCCGTAGCCGGATTTTTTGATTCCACCAAACGGGAGACGGGGGTCGGATTTGACGATGTTGTTTATAAAGACACTGCCGGATTCGATACGCTCGGCGAGACGTTTTGCATTTGCGGTGTCCTTTGTCCAAATTGATGCGCCGAGTCCGTAGCGACTTGCGTTTGCGAGTTCGACTACGTGATCCGCGTCTCGGGCGACGATGATGCTCATCACTGGTCCGAAGAGTTCTTCGTCAAACGAGGGCATGCCTGGAGTGACATCGGTAAGAATTGTTGGGGTGAGGTAGGACCCGGGTAGGGGCATGCGTTCGCCTCCGGTGAGGAGCTTCGCGCCAGCGGAGACGGAGCGTTGAATTTGATCGAGTAATTCCTCAAGACATTTTTCATTAACGACGGGGCCCATTTGCGTTGCTTCCTCTTCGGGATTTCCAACGCGGAACGCTTCGAAACGTGTTTTGACGGCGGAGGTGAATTTGTCAGCGATTTCTTGCGCGACGATAAACCGTTTTCCCGCGATACAGCTTTGGCCGGCGTTTTGAAGACGCGCGAGAACCGCTTGATCCACCGTATGTTCGAGATCGGCGTCGGCTAGGACGATAAAGGCGTCCGATCCTCCGAGTTCAAGGACGGTCTTTTTAAGTTCTCGACCTGCCGTTTCAGCAACTTTCGAGCCCGCTCCTTCGCTTCCCGTTAGCGTAACGGCAACGATGCGTTCGTCACGAATTACGTTTTCGACGGCGGAAGAGGAAATACCGAGATTTTGGAAAATGCCTTCCGGATAGCCCGCTTCAAGAAATACCTCTTCAATTTTTTGTGCGCAGAGTTGAACGTTTGACGCATGCTTTAGGACGCCGACGTTTCCAGCCATGCTTGCAGGTGCAATGAAACGAAAGACTTGCCAGAACGGGAAATTCCAGGGCATTACCGCGAGGATTACCCCGATTGGGTCGAAACGTACGAAACTTTCGGTCGCGTCTGTCGCGACGACTTCGGGGGTGAGAATCGATTCCGCGTTGTTTGCATAGTACTCGCACACCAGGGCGGATTTTTCGACTTCCGCAATCGCTTGCGTAATCGGTTTACCCATTTCACGCACGGCGAGGAGTCCGATTGCGCGGGCGTCTCGTCGAAGAATGTCCGCGACCGCTAGAAGCTTCGCTTTGCGTTCGTCTAGACTTGTCGCGCGCCACGTTTTGTAGGCACGGTCTGCGGTTGCGAGCTTCGCTTCGAGTTCGGCGGGCGTGAGTTCTTCGTGCTCGGCGAAACGCTCCCCTGTCGCAGGATTTGTAGAGTACATCATATTAGCTCGTTAATCGTTTTAATTCGTCGTTAAAGACCCGGGCGTTTTCCGAGTAGTCGATTGGGGTATCGATAACATGAACTCCTTTTGAGTTAAGCGCTGTTGTTAAAATTGTACCGAACTCGTCGGCGTTTGTTACCCGGTAGCCCTTCGCGCCGTAACTCTCGGCGTATTTTACAAAATCGGGATTCGTATAATCAAGACCAAACGACGGAAGATTTTGCGCGTCTTGCTTCCATTTAATCATTCCGTAGCCCGAGTCGTTAATAATGACGATGACAAGATCTAGCTCGAGTCGTACGGCGGTTTCGAGTTCTTGCGAGTTCATCATAAACCCACCGTCGCCCGCAACAACGACGACCTTTCGATCCGGGTAAATGAGCTTCGCCGCCATTCCCGAAGGAAGCCCGGCGCCCATTGTCGCAAGTGCGTTATCAAGAAGAAGGGTATTTGGCTCAAACGTAGAGTAATAGCGGGCAAACCAGAGTTTGTACATCCCGTTATCGAGCGCCACAATTCCGTTACTTGGGAGAGCGTTTCGAATATCGGCGACAATTCGTTGCGGAAGAAGCGGAAATGACCCGTCGCGCATCTTTTCTTCGAGATGATCGTAGAAGCGCGTTTTAAGCGCGTAGAACGAAGAGAAATCCCAATGATCCTTCCATTCGGGCTTCCGCGCCCTAAGCGCTTCCGTCACTTGCCAAATCGCGTTCGCGATATCTCCAATCACTTCGTGTTGCGGGAAATAGATCGAATCGACATGCGCTCCGTAAAAGTTGACATGTGCAACCTTCGCTCCGCCCTGTTTCATAAAAAACGGCGGTTTTTCGATTACGTCATGGCCAACGTTGATAATAAGATCGGCGTCTTCAACCGCTTTGTGCATGAAGTCGCTAGAGGAGAGCGCGGCGCATCCGATATGCGAAGGAAGTTCGTCGCTTACGACCCCCTTCCCCATCTGTGTTGTAAAAAATGGAATCCCCGTAAGTTCAATAAACTCCGTAAGCATCTTCGAGGTAATTTTTCGGTTGGCTCCCGCGCCAATTAACAGCAACGGACTTTTTGCGTTAACGAGAAGTTCAACGAGGGTCGATACCGCCTTTTGCTCAGCGATCGGTCGGCGAACCTTTTGCGTTGGGAAGAGGTCGGCTTCGTCTACGATTTCCCCGGCGATATCTTCCGGAAGCTCAATATGGACCGCTCCCGGACGCTCCTCGATCGCGCGCCTCGTCGCCTCTCGAACGATTTGCGGGATCTTGTTCGCGTGGGTAACCTGTACGGCGTACTTCGTTACCGGCTTCATCATGTCGACAACGTTGATAATCTGAAATTGTCCTTGCTTACTCGTTTTAATCGGCTTTTGTCCGGTAATCATTATCATTGGCATTGCGCCAAGAGTGGCGTAGGCCGCAGGCGTAACAAGATTTGTCGCCCCTGGGCCGAGCGTTGAGAGTGCAACGGCGGGCGCGCCAGTTAGGCGTCCGATCGTTGCCGCCATAAATCCCGCCGACTGTTCGTGGCGCGTTACGATAAGCTTAATCGTTGAAGTTCTTAGGGCCTCGAGAAAATCTAGATTCTCTTCGCCCGGAATACCAAATACGTACTGAACCCCTTCGTTTTCAAGTGCGCGGACAAGAAGCTCGGCTCCGTTCATATTATTCAATCGCAATGATAGTAAAATTCTTTCCGTTTACCTCAACCGTTTCGTTCAGCGATTTTCCAAGGAGAGCGGATCCAAGAGGAGAGGTGTGTGAGATTCTTCCCTGCCCCGGACTCGACTCGATCGATCCGACAATCGCGTAGGTAAACTCCCCCGCCGGCCCTTGAACCGTTACGGTCGAGCCTATCCCTATCGTATCATTTCCCTGCCGTTCAATCACGACCGCCTGCGAGAGTCGATATTCAAGGCGCTCAATGTCGCTCATCGCCTTCCGAAGTTGCGATTTTGCGGTGTGGTAACCCGCATTTTCCGATAAATCCCCCTGTGCTTGCGCCTCTTGGAGCTCGAGACGCATTTTCGGTAACCCTTCCTTTAACCGTTCGATTTTCTTCTTTGTTCGCTCAATCGCCTCCTTTGTAAGGTAAATCGGCTCGTCTTTTTGAAGCGCGATCCGGTCTAGTTCAGCCTTGCGTTTTGGGATTTGCATAAAATATGTTAATCTAACCTTACTATGGCGGACGAAACATTGCTCGAAAAACGCAAACGGCAGATCATAGAGGCGATTCGCGAAATCTGCTATCGATCGAATATCGCCCCGCTCATGTTCTATACGAATCCAACGGAGACGCCGCTCTTTCTTACGAAGCAGCTTTTGAGAGACGCTGCCTTGAAGCGCGTAGATGAGCATGCGCTTGAGAAGAAAACTCTTGATGTCGCTCGTGATTTGCTCCACGAGGCATTGAACGATCTTCTTGCTCCGTATCGATTGTCCCCCTTGCAAAACGAGCAGCTACAGGAGAATCTCCGGATTATGCACGAAGCGTACAAAGAGATTGAAGAAGCGCGTCTTTTTTCGGAGCCTAGAAATGCAGAGGGAGGAGAGAAAATTTTGCCATTTTCCCCGAAACGCAAGTAACTAGTAATCCTTGAGTTTGCGGATAATGTCTTTTTGTTGAATCTTTTCGAGGGCCTTTGCTTCGATTTGTCGAATACGCTCTCGGGTTACGTCGAATTCTTTTCCGACTTCTTCGAGGGTGTGCGAAACGCCGTCGGTAAGCCCGAAACGAAGCTCGAGAATCTTTTGTTCGCGTGGGGTAAGACCTTCCATTGCCTCTGCGACGTAATCGCGAAGAAGTTCGCGGGCGGCTTGCTTTGACGGAGAAATCGTTTTCGTATCCTCGATAAAATCTTCGAGCTTTGAATCCTCGTCGTCGTCTCCAACGCTCGCTTCAAGAGAAACGGTTTCTTGCGAGATCTTTTTAATGTGTCGAACTTTATCAATCGGAAGATCCATTTCGGCGGCCATTTCTTCCGGAAGCGGTTCACGTCCAAGATCCTGGATCAAACGTCGTTCGATCTGTTTAAACTTATTAATCGTTTCAACCATGTGAACCGGAATACGAATCGTGCGCGATTGGTCCGCGAGAGCGCGTGTAATCGCTTGGCGAATCCACCACGTCGCATACGTCGAAAACTTAAATCCTTTGCGGTACTCGAATTTCTTAACGGCACGGAAGAGCCCGACGTTTCCTTCTTGAATCAGGTCGAGAAGCGAAAGTTGCTTTCCAACGAATTTCTTCGCAATTGAAACCACAAGTCGAAGGTTTGCTTCGATTAAGCGTTTCTCAGCTTCTTTATCATTGCGTTCTTTTCTTTTCGCGAGGGCGATTTCTTCTTCGGCCGAGAGAAGCGGGATTTTTCCGATTTCGCGCAAGTAAAGCTGAATTGAATCCTGTGTTAAATCTCCCGTATCTGTTTTTGCTTCCGGCTTTAGACGGATCTTTCCGTAAATATCCTCTTTTTGACCGTGGTTTCCAAGAAAACCCTCTTTCATTTCGTGGAAATGAACCCCTTTTCGATCCATGAAATTCAAAAAGTCTTCGAATAACTCGAGGTGATCCTCGAGTTCGCCAAAGGCAAACAAGGCTTCGTTCTCGGTAATAAATCCTCGCGTGACTCCTCGGCTAATCAAGTTCTCGATTTGTTCCTCGGTTGGCGGGATTGATTTTTTATAGCGTGAAGCCGGTGGTCGAGGGGCGACAACCTTCTTCGCAACTTTTTTCACTACAGACTTTTTTGTAACGGGCTTTTTCGCGACCACTTTCTTTGCAGGTTTCTTCACGGGTTTTTTGGTCACAAGTTTTTTCTTTGGGGATCGTTTCATACCTAATCGAAATGCTTCTTTCGTTTAAGAATAGAAGAGTACTCGTCGAGGAGGGCTTTCAAAAGAGGTTGATCGTTTTGACGCTCGGCTTCCCGAATCTTGGCTTCAAGGTCTTCACGGATACGTTGGTCCGCAAATTGTTGAAGGATATGGATGTGACGAGAAAGCTCAAGAGTCATTTGATCCTCGGGAAGGGTTTGAACGGTTGTTTGACTTTGAAAATAGGCGTGTCGCAAGGACTGACGCTCGTCTTCGTTCACCGCTTCGTCGGATAATGATTGTAAAAATTGTTGAGACTCTTTGTGACTCGATTGATCCTTAGTATAAAGGAGGAGTGCTTTTTTGTACAGTTCGCGGTATTTTGGACTTATCCACTCCGGTTTTATCTCGGAAAATAGGCGCGCCCGAAGAGTTGGGCTCGCAATCGCGAGGCCGAGCATAAACTCACTCGCAATATCGAATCTTGTCGTTTTTTCCTTCGGAAGAGGCTTTGTTTTTGCTTGCTCCGGAACGGTAATCTTTCGATCTGTTGGAAGTTGTTTTTTAAGAAAGTCGATATCGAGGCGAGAAATGTCGGAAACGGCTTGGAGCCAGTGTTCGCGCTCAATTGGCCCAGGAATTTCCGAAATGCGCTCGAGAAGAAAGTGTATCGCCTCCTCTTTTTCGCGAGGATCGGTAAAACGATACTTGCCCTTCGCGTAACTTAAATAGAACTCCATTACGTCGACGGGGTTTTGCGCGAGTAATTTCCATTGTTCCGGATTTTTTCGGACGATATCGTCCGGATCTTTTCCGTCGGCTTTTGCATACGTAATAACCTTGATCGAAAAGCCCTCTTTTTGCGCGAGGGCGATTCCTTTTTTCGCGGCCTCAAATCCAGCGGAGTCCGTATCAAATGAAAAGACAAGGTTATTCGTATGGCGCTTAAGGATACGTAGGTGCTCGAGCGTAAGCGCGGTACCACTTGAGGCGACGATATGTTCAACGCCCGCCTTGTGCGAGGCGATTACATCAAGATTTCCTTCGACGATAATAACCGCGTCCTCACTTCGAATCGCTTTCTTCGCGAGGTGAAGCCCGTAAAGGAGCGAGCTTTTATGGTAAATAGGGGTCTCCGGGGAGTTAAGGTATTTTGGAGCCTTATCATTTTCAATAAGGATACGCCCGGTAAATCCAACAACGCGCCCCGAAGCGTCGCACAGCGGAACCATGATCCGCCCTCTAAACCGATCGATGTAATTTCCTTTCTCGGACTTTTTAATAAGCCCGGCCTCCGCGATTCGCGTTTCCGTAAGTCCTTGTTTTTTCATGTAATCAAGGAGCATCGACCATTGATCAACCGCAAATCCAAGGCGGAATTTTTTTACGAGTTCAATCGGAAATTCACGTTTCTTTAAGTAGGCTCGTGCGGCCTCTCCGCTCGGGTGATCGAGGAGTTTTTCGAAAATCTTCGCGGCGAATTCGTTAACGTCGTAGAGGTCCGCCGAACTATCGTCACGTCGTTCCGGTTTATCGGGAAGCGTTACCCCTGCGCGCTTCGCGAGTTCTTTAAGAGCTTCGGGAAACGTCATCCCCTCCATCTCCATGATAAATGAAAAAACATCTCCCCCTTTTCCACACCCGAAACAATGCCAAATCTTTTTATCGGTCGAAACGTGGAGTGACGGCGTTTTTTCGCCGTGAAAAGGGCAAAGGGCCTTGTAATTTCCGCTTCCCGCAGGCTTTAAATCTAAATGACCCCGAATAACCTCGGCGATATCTAAACGTTCTCGTATTTCGTCCCTTGGATCCATAGCGAAATCTTACCCGCCAAACGGACTTAAAACAAGCCTAGAGTAGATGCTTCTGCTTTTGGAGCAGGTATTCGATAAGAACGAGGAATGTAAGGCCACTTGTGAGAAGGGCGCCAAAAAGAATAGAGAGTTGGCGCAGTGGAACGTCGATATATTCAAGGCCATTGATAATGGTTACGAAAATCCAAGAAATACTTATCGCTCCGATAAGAAGTGTAGCGACAAGGTGGAGCAATTCGTGCGTTTTTTCGCTCACGGGGTTTTCAAAGAGTCGAAGAACCGGACCGCCAAGGAGCGCGATAAGGAAAATCGAGGTACCAAGAATCATCTGTGATAGTACAAAATTCGACGTTGCGCCAAAGAGTCTTGGTCCAAGGAATACGAATGAAATAGAAGAGATAGTCATCCCAAGCCAAAACAGTTTTCTATGGAGTCCAAAAACCTGCTGCACAACCGAAAGGTGTTTGTGTGATGTCCGGAAAAAGATATACATGAAGCAGGCCGAAAAAATCGTTCCGGCTGTAAGCATATTCGACATTCTCGAGATAACGAGAAACACACCGAACGCATCGCGAGTAATAAACACCGGTGCGAGAAGCGTAAGAAGGCCGACGATTGTAATTCCCGCGTAGTAACGCTCAAATCGAATCCAGGTTGTCGCACTTCGATAGCGGAGTGGGAAAAAGCCAAACACCGCAAAAATACAGAGGATAACCGCTCCGAAGGCCTGCCATCGTAAAATAGAGACCTCGATTTCTTGGCTCATGACAAAAGGGATTCCTTCTTGTGCGAAGGAAACGAAAGGATGGAAGACGGCGGCCAAGAACCAGGCAACAATCGTAAGCATTCCCCCCATCATGAGTAAGGCAAGGTTTGCGACCGATAGCGCTTTCCAGTGATCGATAAAGTAGCTTTCCTTTTGGGCGCGCATTGCGTAAAAGAATCCGAAAATTCCGGCGGACGTTGTAATACTGAGGCCGAAGTAGAAAGCGATCGTTGCAATATCTTGGAGAAACGGCATATTAGCGATCAAGAAATACGAAAAATGTTCCAACGATAATAAGCGCCTTGCCGGCGATAAAGATCTCCTCCGAGAATGGACTTTGCAGGGCGATTACCGAGACGAAGATAAGGACTCCGGCAAGCGCGAGGATAAGACTAGAAAGTGAGAATAGTCTCAACATGATTCTAGTATAACACACTACTTTTTTAACCGAGCATCGAGCGTTAACGGATCGGGTTTTTCGATCGAAGTCGCGAGGATAAAGAGCGCGAGCGCGATATCGCGAGTTGCGGTAGGGCCGTTTACGTTAAGTCCAATTGCAAAAAGGTGGACGCCGAGGATAATTTGGACAACGCGCGTATAGAGCCCGAGCGCAAGCATTAAAGCGAGAACGACTTCTGTCCACCCGTTAAGTCCAACGAGAACTTCTCCAGGAATCGGAAAATAGCCCGTCCACTCCGGTAAAAACGCAAGCCATTCTCCCGGATTTTGAATTTGCGCAAGTCCAAACCAAAGGAAGAGTCCAATGGTCGTATAGCGCGCAACGATTTGTGCCGTTAAGTATTTCATATTAAGGAGCGAGCGTTCCAATCTTTAAAAGCCCGAGAGCCGATTTGGCAAGACTCGATTCCCCGTGTTTATTTGTAAACCTGACCGTCGCGTCCGTCCCACAAAGCGACTTAATAATCGCCGAACCTCCCGGGTGGCGTTCGACCCACGTCGTCAAATCGTACACTCCCCCGTTTACGCTCGCCCAGCAATCTTCCGGAACGGCGTGACTCGCAACCTCTGTACTTGTAAACGTATTCTTCGCCGGGGTTGTTGTAATTGGAGTTGTCGGTTTTTCTTCGACCTTCTCTTCTTCCTTAACTTCATTTTCCTCAACCTCCGCAACCACGACCTCGGTTTCCGTATCAAAATCCTTCACCGGTCGCCCACGATCTATAATCGCAACAGCTCCAACAATGAAAACAAGAATAAAGAGTCCGAGTAGAGAGGCTTTATAAGAAATGTTCATAGATAGTGTTAGTTTAATATAGTTTAATCTCCTTTGCCATAACCCAATAATTAAGCAGACCTGCACGCGAGTCGCACGTGCAGGTCTAGGCGATACGGAGAGCGGTCAACCGTACGAATTCGTGAGTGGCCCAAACAACCTCCTTGAGCTCCTCGACGGTCATAGCGTAGCGATCCCTGTCGGGATGCTCGAGCTGGGCCGCGACGACGTCCGTGTACGCTCGGTCGGCGGTCGTAACACGAAGAAAGAGCGCAAGCTCCTGTTCGCTTGCAATCTCCGGATACCGTCGCATCACGGTTTGCTTAGAGTCGTCTTGTGTCTCGACTCTACACCACCAAAGCATCTTTCGAGCGATCTGTACCGGCGCTTCGAGCACCTTTTGCAAGAATCGGTGCAGCTCCTCCTCGCTCATCATTGGTAGCACCGCGATCCCCTTCTCAAGCCTGCGTAACTTGTTGCGCAGGTATCCGTGGATGTCGCTGTTCGCATCGGCGTGCTCGAGATTGAAAAACTCGAGTGGATTCGTCTTGATCACACCGCCCATTTTGGCGGCATACCCAAGGTGAACGGCGAACGAGTGCACGATGTGGTGCACCGAGCTCCCCGCGATGTCCGGGTCGAGCGGAATGAATTCTGTGGGGACGTTGAGATCCCGGGCGAATCCACCGACGTCGTGCATCACCTCTGCGACCTCCCTCTGCTCGTTCGGGTCGTAGATTACTACGCAATCGATGTCGCTCCGAAAATTGCAACCGTTCCCGAGAATCGACCCGCAAAGCGTCGCTCCCAAGATCCCCTCCGTTTTCTCAAACCGTGCCCGAATTTCGTTCGCAACGATCGCGAAGTTCTCGGGACTTGGAACCATGCCGTTTTCGATTTCCCTCCAAGTGAACACTTTTCCCAAGGCTCACCTCCGAAACGACGTTAAATAGAAACCCTGGAAATGTCAAAAACAACAGGCGGGAAGATTGCTCTTACCCGCCCAGCGTAGCCGCTTCCAGCGGATCGGCTACTACATCGCGAGAGGAAGCGGGGTCTGTCCGTCCCCGTCGGAAACGAAGCCGAGTCGGAAGAGCTCTTCCTGATCCGGCTTCTCGATCTTCATTCGAAGCTCACCCTCGCCGCTATGCTCGCCGAACGCGCGCATAATCCTCCTCGCGAACCAGTCCACGTAATCTGCTTCCTGATCGGGTAGCAGGTTCCGTGGTACCACGCACTGCGAGAAGGCGCTCTCACCGGGCTCGCGGCCCTTGTAGTCGAGGTGGACGAATGCGATGCGTCGACCGAGCGTATCGAACACGGCAACATCGCCGATTCCAACACTGTATTCGCGCTCGTACTCCGCGTAGTGGTCGCTGACAGTGTATGTGTCCGTCTTGGTCCACATTCTGACGACCGCCTTGAACAACTTCCCTACCAGTGTTACGTGCATAGGACCTCCTTATAAAGCCTAGCGAGGTTGTACGCTAGGTGTCAAATATATGACGTCTATAATCGACTAGCGACGACTAGCCCATTGGAATGTACGACCTCGTTATCTTTGTATGGTTTTTGTTAAATAGTCAAATTAATAATAGCTCGCCACCGAAGTGTACGAGCTATTAGCCACCGAGAACGCTCGCCCGACTACGTAGTCGCTTGGGCGATTTCCTCAATGGTACGCAGGACCGCGTCTCGACGGCTCTTGGCCAGCGTGATCGGACGACCGACCACGATTCGATCCGCGCCAACCAACATCGCCTTGGCGGGGGTCATGATCTCGAGAGGGTTCTGGTCATCTCCAGGAACGACCGACCACCACGGTCGTACGGCGGGAGTGTTGAGCGAGAAGAGCGGGCCGAACTCGGCACGAAGCTTCTCTGCTTGTCTCGGGGAACAGATCAGTCCATCGATCCCGGCTTTGGCCGCGATGTGGGCGAATCGCATGACCGCCGTCTCGATGTCGCAGCCGTAGAGCGCATCGGCGTCTTTATCCGTGAGGCTCGTGAGAACCGTCACGCCGAGTACCTCTGTGTCAGGCAGTTCGGCCTTGAGCGCCAGCATGGCAGTGAGGCCAGTGGCACACATCACGGTGAGGAGCGCAGGCCTCGCTTCGCGCAAGAGAGCACCGTCTATGGAAAGCGTCTCGCCGATGTCGTTCAGCTTGAGGTCCGCAAAGACCCGCAAACCGCGCGACTGGACTTCGTCTATGAGGCCGTAGCCACAGGCTCGAAGCGCGGAGTTCATCTTGAGGATGACCCCGGTTTCCGCGAGCTCGTCGGACAGCGTGAGGACTCGGCTTCGTATCCCGTCCCTTCCCTCCCCAGCTGTTGGCTTGAAGTCGGCGGCAACGATTACCCGTTCCGCCGGTGTCAGTGCTCGTTGCATGGTCACTCCTCCTTTGTCTGAACGTTCAAGTTTGTGCCTAAAGGCGCCGTAACCGTATCTTAAAAAATTGTCACTGTAAAGCAAAACAACCGGCTTTTTGAACCATCAAGTAATGCTTGATAGTTGCGGTATCAACGTATCGGTCTACTTTCCAATATTACTCAAATCCCCGTTTAGGCAAACCGGGTCCATGGCTTCAATTTCATCCATATACGAGAGTCCCGACGGCATACCATTCAAGAAATAGATTTTCTTGTGGTTTACATATGCTTGCCCCATTTCCATAAGTACATTACCACCGATGTAGTTTTGAATACCACGCTTTTCGCCATTTACGATAAGAATGGCGTCATTATCAAGAATGCGCGCGTAATGTTCATGGAAGTAATTATTCTCTCGTTTGAGTGCGGCTCGTTCACCGGCCTGCCATCTCGCAACATGCTCCGGTTTATCTCCTCGTACGAAGGCCTCGTAATGAGGATGGATCGAGCCCCCAAATCCAAGGGCACAGAGCTGATTTTTTGCATCGACCATTTCATTCATAAAGCTCGTACTGCCCAATACATAAATCTTCATATTAAATAACGCTTAGTTCTTTTAACCACTCGCACCAAACCGGTTCAAGTCCAGGTGATTGCTCCCAATCGGATTGAGTAATATCTCCGTGAAGATATTTTTCAGTTTTACTCGCTAGAAGTAGCAGGTCCTCTTTCTTGTAAAAGCCAGCTTGTTTTGTCTCGTCCTCACTTCGTTTAATTTCGCCCGTTGCGTCAATTGTATAAATTTTCCAGTAATGCCAACTTCCACCTTCGCGTCGACAGGGATTTTCTTTGCGTCCTTCGATCGTTAGGTGAATACTTTGCGTATCTAAACCCACCTCTTCTTTTAGCTCCCTTTGTGCCGATTCCTCGAAAGAGTCGTCTCCGTCGATATGGCCAGCGGGAGGCGCAAACCCAAACGGCGCTTTTTTACGTTCTATCAGCAGCAAACCATTGTCTCGCCACACGAACATTCCAACACATTCATTATCGCATTGTTTGGCCATATGCACCCATCCTAGCACAACAAAATAACCGCGGTAAGCGAAAGACGGCGGGGATTTCTCCTCGCCGCCAGGGGCGCGACGCTAGTCGCGAACACGTTGAGCGCCAGGCCACGGATCATTCTCTTCCGCAGGGTGGGCAAACCAGAGTCTCGCGCTACACGTATCACACATGTGAGCTACGCTGGCGAGTGGACCTGAGACGCGGTAACGGTTCGAGTAACCTTCAAGTTCCCCTTCCGCGTACCTAATGCCATTCTCGTGCTCGGTGCTGAGGACGACGCCGTACTCCGCAAGTTTTTGCATGCGGAAACGCTGGTGATCACCTTTGCTCTGCATATTTTCCTTGTGGTAGAGCTGCCCGTCACCGCGAAGCTCGTACTTCCATGGCTTCTCAACGTCGTGCAGATACACGACGAGAAGAAGGTCCGAAAGAGAAAACGGGAGGGGTCGTAGGGAGTTCAGCCGGTCATAGAGCACGACCGCGATGTTCATGATCTCTTGAACGTGGTCGAAGTATCCACCGAGCCAGTTCTGGTGATTGTTGGTAGAGCCTTGAACCGTCTGGAATAGTGCACGGTTTTCCTCAAGGATTCGCATGCAGGCCGTTCGGTTGGGCTCATCAATCATCTCAATCATTGCTTCAATAGTGTAGTACTTGGGTTGCACGGGAACTCCAGGTTGGTAAGAATGAACGATCTGTAATATTACTCCAGGTAGAGAAAAGGTCAAGTATTTGAATCAACAAAACAACCGCGGTAAGCGATTGTTTTATGGCGGAGGGGGAGGGATTCGAACCCTCGATACCGTTATAGCG
>CAZBFR010000016.1:0-15933 GCA_964491425.1 uncultured Gammaproteobacteria bacterium | reverse complement strand
ATACGGGGTAAAGATATTTAGCGCGTAAAGTCCAATAACGGACGCGAGGAGACCGTAGACGAGCCAATCGTACCCATGTTTTTTTACCGTATACAGACTTGCCTTGAGGAAAAACCAAGCGTAGACCGCAAATCCGACAACACCCAAGATTCCCATCTTTAAAAGCAGGTCGAGGTAGCCCCATTCGAAACGATACGTCGTATACACTCCCCCAGCAGTCTCCGCAATAACACGCGGGTCCGAACTTTGATACGTAATCGTTTTACCAAAACCTGCGCCCGTAATCGGATTTTTTTTCAGTTCGGTTAAAATTGGATCAAGCATTTGCCACCTCGAAGCAACCGCCATGCTTCGCGTCGTATCTTTCGAAGACGAATAGAAGGCCGCTTCTTCGATAGGAGGATTTGGCGGGATCGGGAGCTTTACCGAGATCACAATCGCGAGAACCGCGAAAACAGCCGTGGCGCCAAACGAAATGCTCCTCGTTAACGCGGTGATGCGTCTACTTGAAATAAGCGCACCGACAAGAAGGAGGAGGACCGCCACCCCGAACCCAATGAAAAAACTTCGTGACATTCCGAGGAAAAAACTAAACGCCGTAAGTCCAAAGAGTGCGTAAAATAACGGCGGGGTTCGTTGCTTTACGTACGCGAAGGCCCCCATCGCAAGAAGCAACATAAGAAGAACGCCCGTATAGAATTGCGACGGCCCGAAAATTCGGTACCAGTAGGTATTTGCCGGAAACACGTTAGAAAGTAGGGCCTCAAAGCGACCCGCCGGTGGTTCGTGGATAAGCTGAAGGGTGATTTCGTAGAGACGCGAGTCGCGAAGGAATCGGTAGAGAACGTGGAGAAGATCGCCGTCGAGGTGCGTAAACGCGTAAGAAAGAAGAACTGAGCTAATGGAAAGAACAAGCGCGCCAAGAACAAGAACTTGAAGAAAACGTCGTTTCATTTGTTGCGTTACGAGAAGCGCGGAAAATGGCAATCCGTAGAGAAGCACGCTGTAACTATTCGCATCGTCAAAGGCAAATCCAAAATCGTTACGAATAAATCCAACGAGACTTCCAAACGCAACGGCAACGAGAAGGATAACAAACCCACTATCACGGGAGAATAGGAATCGCGGTCGATATTCGCGCTTCCACCACCCGTAAGCAAAGGCAAGCATCACAGCAATAAAAATCGCCATTCGTAGTGACAATGAAAATCCAAACAGGTCGGCTGAAAATAGTCGCCCGTGACCCCCGATAATGATTTCGAAAAACGCGATTAGAAGTCCGTATTCAAGCGACTTGCGCGTGGCGTAAAAAACTCCCCCTATGGCTACCAAAAGAAATACAATCGACGTTTCGGGAACCGCCCAAGCGAGAAGCGCGAGCGCGTGGATCCCGAGCGTGATCCCGAGAAGTTTAAGAGTCCATTTTGAAAATAACTGATCAAAAAGCATATTATTTCGGTTTTATCATTGCTACCGCGTATCCAAGAAGAATAAAGATCGGCGTAAGCGCCCAAAACAGGCTCGCAACCGCAAGACCGCGATGCTTGTACAAATACTTACGTAGACTTGTGCGAATCCATTTTTGCTTTCGGAGGGTCGCAATCTTTGAGAATGTGTGCCCTTTGTGGTGCGTAATTTCGACGTCCGCGTAGTGACGGATCGCAAATCCCGCGTCGTGGGCCATCTTACAATAATCAACCTCCTCAAACCAAATAAAGTACCGTTCGTCGAAATACCCGATCGCGTCAATCAAGGACCTTCGAATAAACATAAAAGCGCCCATAATCGAATCTACATCCTGCGTTTTAAGCGGATCGGCGTCCCGCATCATGTAACGACGAAAAGCGCTTGTTTCGAAAACGTGCGGAATTTTAAAAAGCATTTGGAGTTGATCGACGACGCCCGGAAACCGACGAATACTATCTTGGATCCCTCCGTCCGGATAGCGAATAATCGCACTCGCGATCCCCACTTCCTGGTCCCGATCGAGGTGATCCGTCATTTTCTTTAACACATCGGGGCCGAATTCCGTATCCGGGTTAAGAAGAAGGACATACTCGCCGCGCGCCCTTCGCATTCCCTGATTTACCGCGTAGGCAAACCCTCGATTCTCGGTATTTCGTACGTAATCGAATCCAAACTCGCCAATGAGCGCCTTCGTCATATCGCTCCCCCCATTATCAACAACAATCGTTTCAAACGAAATATCCCGAGCCCGCTTTACGGATGAAAAACAGGCACGCAGTACCTCTTCACTCTCACGAAATGTAACAATGACAATCGATAATTTCATAGCGCATGCTTTTTTTGAATTTCTTCTTTCGCGGAGAGATAGCGCCGAACAAGGCTCGGCATAACCGGTAGCCGTTTCCACGGAAGCCAAAACACCCACTTCGGAAGCCATCTTGACCCGATCCGTGAGTTTCCGTCAATCCGCACCCGGAAGAGATACTCGTCGACAAGAACGCCCCGCGACCCCCTCTCAATCATCGTGAGCCAAAGATCCCAATCCTGTAACCGTCGAATCGCCGGATCAAAACCAGGGAATTTCCCTCGACGAATAAGAGACGAGGTATGGATATAGTTCATGTTTTTTAGACGTTCGGCATTAAACGGCACACCTCGAAACCGCTTAAACCCAAACCTAAAGGCGCTGTAGGCAAAGTCGACATCGGGATTCTCTTCAAGCGCCGAAACAAATTTCTCGATCGCGTCTGCACGAAGAATAAGGTCGGCATCGCAAAAGAAGAGATACTCCCCCGTCGCGTGCTCCGCTCCAGCGTTCCGAGCCGGATTCGCCCCTTTATTTTCTTGCGTTACAACACGTACATCGGGATAGTTCGACAACACTTCTTGTGTATTATCGGTCGACCCGTCGTCAACGACGATAATCTCAATCGACGGATAGGTTTGGGCATAAATCGAAGCAAGGCATCCCGGAAGCGATTTCGCGTGCTCAAACGTCGGGATAATGATCGATACCTTATCCGCCATAAACAATCCGCTTAATCGCGTCTATACGGTGCTTCGCAAGGCCGTCTCTCTCGACACGTCTTTTACCCCCCTCTCCAAGACGTTTCCTCTCCTTGGCGTCCCTTAGGCGCTCCACCCCTTCGCGTAGCTCCCCTTCCCCAACAAGAATTCCCGTCTCCCCGTCAATCACCGCCTCGTCCACCCCCTTTGTCTTCGTCGCAATCACCGGAAGTCCAAAATACCCCGCCTCGAGATAGACAATCCCAAATCCCTCTCGGTCATTCTCCAAAATCTTCGGGGTCATAATAAACATGTCCGCCTTACGATATGCCTCGGCCTTTTCTTGGTCATTAGCCCGTCCCAAAAATCGAACCCGCGCACCAAGTCCTTCGGCGAGTTTCTTAAGACGCCCTTCGTCCGGTCCGGAGCCGATGATAAGATAGTCCATATCCGGAATTTCGCGCATCGCCTCTAGTACGAGATCAATTCCCTTCCGATCGACGAGTCGAGCAATCGTAAGAGCTGTAAATCGTTCGGTTGGTATAGGGGTTGTGTCATTTTTCTCAAACCCCGGGGCGAGCGAAGGATATAACACTTCGACTTCTCTTTCCGAAAACGCCTCGATTTCTCTCGCGAGCGCCTTCGAATTCGCGATTACCGCGACCGCCTTATGCATGTAGCGCTTCATAAGCCTTCGTCGCCACCAAGTCCGTCTCCCCAAATCGAAATCATTGCCGTGAAAGATCAAATAAAACGGTTTTCGTAGAAGTACCGCGACGGTTCCAAGAGGAAACGCTCCGTTAACGATCAGGGCGTCAAAGGTGGATCTGCGCCCCCAAAGCTCAAAGAAGTACCGATAAAAACGCTTCCCTCCCTCAAGTCGAAGAACCTGAAGTTCAGGAAGGGCAAACTTAATCATCTCTACGTAACGCCCAATACCACCCGCGTCTGGCGGATATTCAAACGTAGGAGCAAGAATACGATTAACGCCCGACATAGCGCACCAAATCCGCTTTTTTTAACGCACCACTTAGGACGATTCCAATAAAGAAAACGATCGCGCCAAACGGAGCGGAAAGAAAAACGGGAACAAACCCCTTGATTAAAAATACAACGAGCGTCATTACAACCGACGGAATACCGATTTTTATAAGCATCTCTCCAAAGATCCGTAAACGGAGCGGGAGGAAACGAGACGCGAAGTAATAATCGACCGAGAACATGAAAAGGAAACTAATCACCCCGGCGATACTCGCACCAACAGCCCCAAAGCGAGGGATAAAAATAATGTTACAGATAATATTAACAACTACGGTAAGAATCGTTGTCATTGTCTTAAGACGTTGACGGTGTCGTGCGTTAAGGAGTGATCCAAGCGGAAAATCAAAGAAGACAAACAAAAGAACAAAAATCATTATTTGTAACGGTAGAACCGCCGGAAGAAATTCTTCCTTATAAAAAAGTGGAATAATTTGATCCGCCACTGAAAAAATCCCGAAGACGATCGGGAACGCGACAAGCCCCATATACCAAAACGCTTTCTCGGTCGTTCGAATAAGGCGCTCGTCGTCGTTTGCGAGTGCACTCATTTCCGGATAAAGCGCCGCGACGAAGACAAGCGGAATAAACTGGAACGCGTACGTTAGCTTATATGCAACCGCGTAATACCCGACGGCAACTTCTCCGTGGAAAAGTTGTAGGAAAACGCTATCAACAGAGGCGAGAATTTTTACAAAAATTGCAGCAACGAAGAACGCAACCGCAAGACGAGCCATCTTACGGGCCATGACAAAATCCGGGAGAAGACTACCGATCCCGTAACGTCGAATAACGAGCGCTCCCGAGAAGATCATGTTCCAAAGACTCCCGATCATTAGCGCAAGAATCAGTGAAGAGAGCGAAGCGTTGCCGGTTCGAATAAGCGCAACTCCGACAAGCGTCGTTAATACTTGGCCCACAAAAATCCCGAGCGATTCGGCGGAGAGGTTTCGCGCCCCTCGCAGTACTCCGAAAAAAGCGAGCGATAGCGAATCCGCGATCACGACAAGCGCGGTTAACCGTACAAGGCCGATTATTTCGCTAGAAAATGCGGCGTGCCCACCAAAGGCCGCCCAAACGCTATTTACAATTGGCAATCCGAAAAACAATATCGCGATCGTTACAGGGAGCGCAACCGCCTTCACTCCCATTACCGCCCGAATCCATTTTTTTGGTTCCTCCGCGGACCGCGCAATTTCTCGAACGAGAACACTTGTTACTCCAATATCCCCGAAAACCGCAACCATTGTCGAAACCGATAACGCGAGAAAATATATCCCAGTATCCGCCGTTCCAATAACCTGCGCGACAAACGCAAAGTACAAAAACGCCACCGCTTTTTGCGCGATTGACGCCACGGTCAAATACGCCGTATTCGCCACCAAACTCTTCTTTTCCATGTAATCTACTATAGCCAAAATCCCCCGAAATAACAAGAAAATCCCGCCGTAGCGGGACTCTCTTTTGCGATTAACGCTTTCGCCATTGTGTTGAGCGTCGAGCTCCACGATGACCGAACTTCTTTCGTTCCTTCTTTCGTGGGTCGCGGGTAAGAAGACCCTTGGTCTTCACACTCGTCTTGTAGACCTCGTCCATCTTTACGAGCGCTCGCGCGATCGCGAGACGCACCGCGTCAGACTGTCCGACAAGTCCACCTCCGACAACCTTTGCCGAAATATCGGCGCTCTCAACCTTTCCAACCTCTTGAAGAGGTCCAAGAACGGTTTGTCGCATCGAAGCTGTAACAAAGTACTTCTCGATTGGCTTATCGTTTACGGTAATTTTACCGGTTCCAGGTGTAAGTCGTACCTGTGCGATCGAAGTCTTTCGACGACCGAGCGCTTGATAGTATTTGTCTGCCATAATTACGAGATAGTGAGTCGTGACAACCGGTTCTTTCGGTGCTTATTTTTTGGAAGCATGCGCCAAACGGCCGCTTCAAGAACTTTTGCAGGGCTCTCGCCGTACAATTTTCGCATTCCCTTGGTCTTAAGTCCACCTGGGTGACCCGTGTGGTGGTGGTAGACTTTTTGATCCATCTTCTTTCCGGTAACGGTCACTTTTTCAATGTCCGCAACATGAACAATGTCTCCATCGTCGATGTGTGGTTGGTAGGTGACTTTATGCTTTCCGATAAGGCGGCTTGCCACTTCAGACGCGAGGCGTCCGAGGGTTTTTCCGTCTGCGGAAAGATTGTGTTGTACTCTAGACATATTAAACTAATTCAAATCGTACGACTTCCGCCGCGTCTCCAAGACGCTTTCCAAGCTTCACGATTCGGGTATATCCACCCGTTCGATCCTTGTAGCGTGGTCCAAGTACTTCAAGCAACTTGTTTACCGGCTGTTCCGTTGGGAAGAACGCAAGAAGCGTTCGGCGCGCGGTCAAATCGCCCTTTTTCGCCGTTGTGATTAATTGCTCGAGAACCGGGCGTGCGGTCTTCGCTTTTCCTTGCGTCGTCTTAATCGATTCGTAAACGATCACGCTCGTCGCGATATCGCGAAGAACGGCGTTTCGTGCCGATGGACTTCGTCCAAGTGTTTTTACATTATCTCGTTTACGCATATTACTCGTTTCCTTCCTCCGAGTTATCTTCTTCCTTTGTTTCTGAAGCAGCTTGAATCTTTTCCGTGAGTGAAGCGTGGTTGAGTTGACCATCAATCCAGTTGTAGTGGTTGATGATAATCTTTACCGCCTCGCCTACCGCTTGTTGTGCGGTGATCGTTCCATCGGTCACGATGTTCATGATCAATTTGTCGTAGTTTGTAACTTCTCCGACACGGGTGTTCTCTACTTTCATTCCAACGCTTACTACTGGTGAGTAGAAGGCGTCAACCGAGATCACTCCAAGATCGTTTGTCGTTGTATCGCGCTCTTCCGTTGGGAAGTATCCGCGTCCTCGTCCAACCGTGATTTCCATCGAGAGCGTCGCCGAGCTCGAAGTCATCGTCGCAAGAACATGGTCCGCATTTACGATTTCAACATCGGCATTTTTTCCAATATCCGCTCCCGTAACCGCGCCTTCTCGTCCCGATACCGAGAGAGAAAGGACAACCGGCTCCGTAGAATGAACGCGAAGTCGCAATTGTTTCAAGTTAAGGATCAGCTGTAACACATCTTCCTTAACTCCTTCGATCGTCGAGAACTCGTGTTGAACTCCCTTGATTTTTACCGACGTAACCGCCGCTCCTTCAAGTGACGAAAGAAGTACGCGTCGAAGCGCATTTCCCATCGTTGTTCCGTACCCGTGGTGAAGCGGTTCAATCGTCAAGATTGACTCGTGTTGCTTTTCACCCTCGGTGAAGGACATTTTAGAAGGAAGAAGAATATTCTCCATAGTGTTTTTTAGTGACCTTAATTATCGTGAGTAAAATTCAACGATCAATTTTGGATCATAGACCTCCTTCAAATCTTCTCCTTCTGGAAGACTGACCATTTTTCCACTTAGGGTCGCACGATCAAAATGAAGCCAACCTGGAACGGTTTGATTCTTCAAACGGTCCTCGAGGTCGTTGAAGATAGCTTTCTTCTTCTTATTGTCTCGAATTGCAATCACATCGTCAACTCGAACTTGGTAAGACGGAATATTGAGTTTCTTTCCGTTTACATTGAAGAGCGCGTGGCTCACCATCTGTCGAGCTTGTGGACGTGTTTTCGCAAATCCAAGTCGGTACACGACGTTGTCGAGTCGAGACTCGAGAAGACGTGGAAGGTTTTCCGACGTGTTTCCCGTCATGTTTGTCGCTTTGTCGAAGTAGTTGCGGAATTGCTTTTCAAGCACTCCGTACACACGCTTCGCCTTTTGCTTCTCTCGAAGCTGTTTTCCAAAAATGGAAAGGCGTGACGGCTTACCGCCCTGTCCTTGGAGCTTTGGGCTACCGTGGACTCCTGGCGCGTAGGCACGCTTTTGCATGAGCTTCAACATGGAGGTCGATGCGGTCAACGCAACGCCTTCACGTCGGCTCATTTTTCCCATTGTTTTTAATGTTTTACCCATATCTCGTTTAGACGCGTCGCGGTCGTCGCGGTCGGCATCCGTTGTGTGGAACCGGTGTTAATTCTTTAATCGAAACAACATTCAATCCCTTGCTATTAAGCGTTCGGATTGCGGAATCACGGGCAGATCCAACTCCCTTTACGAAAACCTGGACCTCCTTCATTCCAAACGGCTCGAGCGCATCACATACTTTTCCGACAACAACGCTTGCCGCGTAAGGGGTTGCCTTCTTAGGACCCTTAAATCCGCTATGTCCAGCACTTGACCAGGAAACAAGGTTTCCGTTTTGGTCCGTTACCGAAACGATCGTGTTGTTTACCGAGCATTGTACGTATACTCGACCCTTAGGAATCGAAACGACAGCGCGCTTCTTTCCCTTTGCGGTACGAAGGAATTTCTTTTGATCCTTCTTTGGAGCTACGGCCTTTACCTCCGCCCCTTCTCCTTCTGTTTTTACAATTTCATCCATATTATGTCTTTGTAGCAATTCGTCGTCCGCTTCCAGCCGTCTTTCGAACGTTTCCTCGAACTGTTCGCGAGTTCGTCTTTGTTCGTTGACCTCGAACCGGAAGGTTCTTCGCGTGTCGGCTTCCTCGGTATGAACCGATATCCTTCAAACGCTTAATGTTAGAAAGGGTATCTCGACGAAGTTCTCCTTCGACACGGTATTCCTTTTCAACAATCGTACGGATCAAGTTTTCTTGATCTTGCGACAAATCTTTTACGCGAATAGACGCGTCAACATTTGCCTTTTTCAAAATCTTTGTCGCGGTTGTATCACCGATACCTGAAATATAGGTAAGAGCAATAACGACGCGCTTTGTGTTTGGGAGGGTTACTCCAGCAATTCGTGCCATAATTATCCTTGTCTTTGTTTATGCTTTGCAATTTTGCAAACAACGTGAACGCGACCTTCTCGTCGAATTGTTCGACAATCGCGACACATCTTTTTTACCGACGATCGTACTTTCATAGATTGGGCTGAATTAACGAAAATCACCTTAAATAAACGGTGACCTTGTAAAGGTTGAGATGCCGTTTCGCTAGAAGCGATACGTGATTCGACCTTTTGTGAGATCATAAGGGCTGATCTCTACTTTGACATCATCTCCTGGCATGATACGGATTCTAAACTTCCGCAACTTCCCGGAAAGATGAGCAATGATTTCTTGCTCGTTTTCGAGCGTAATTCTGAAATGGCCACCAGGGAGAGATTCGTCTACCCGACCGCGCATTTCAATGAATTGTTTTTCGACCATAATTTGCGTTGCAATAATAGCAGGACTTCGCAAATTTGGCAAGAAAAAGGGGAAATCAAGCGGTGGAATAGTACCCGAAACCCCTATTTTCTGTCAACCTTCAAACTGCGCCTGATTGGAAGAAGAAGGAGGGCGCCAATGATACCAACAACGCAAGTAACAATGATTAATGAGGAAAAACCGTAATTATAGGCCAAAAATCCCCCGATCGTCGCCCCAAGGGCCGCGCTAATATCGGTTAGGGTAAACCGGACGCCCCATTCCATATTTTCATGGTTTCGATCGAGGTGACGTCCAAAAATCGACATGTAGGACGGGTAGGTAATCCCCGTCATGACTCCAAGAAGGATTTGGACAAGATAGAGTTCAATCGGGCTTGAGATGACTAAAAACAGGAGTTGCGCGAGCGGAATCGCGAGCGTTCCAAGAAACATCCAGCGAAAATCATCCCTCTCCCCTTTTACCCGGTCCATCATCGTCGCAGCCGGGATCTGCGAAAGACTCTTAGCGATAAAAAAGAGCGCCGTTGCAAGTCCAACAACCGAAACGTTCCCTCCCGAAATCTCACTCGCAACAAAAACGGCAAACACGGGCGCGAGAAGTTGCCCCGCCCCAAGAAGCACAACGTCCGACATCGTCATAAACCGAATCACGGGATTCATCCCAAGTAAAAACGCCTTTCCCGAGAGTTGATGTCGTTGATGTTGCATACAAGAAGATGATAGCATGAAGTCATTCTATGAAACAGATAAACGCGCCGATCTTTGTAACGGGCAACCTACTTAAAGTCGAGGAAACTTCGCGCTATCTTGGAATTCGTCTTCCGCATCAAAAACTCGACCTGATCGAAATGCAGTCACTTGATATTGATGAGATCGTAGAGCACAAGGCAACGCAAGCATTCGAAATTCTTCAAAAGCCTGTTCTCGTCGAAGACACCGCCCTCCAATTTGAAGCACTTGGCGGAAAGCTTCCAGGAACGCTGATCAAGTGGTTCCTAGAAGAGCTCACTGCCGAAGGACTTTGCCGGCTACTTGACGGTCACTCGCGAAATGTTACCGCTATCACAACTTACGGCTTTCACGACGGCAAAGAAGTACATTTTTTCAAAGCCGAAGTCCAAGGAACATTTGCGGATCACCCCCGCGGTACGCGCGTCCTCGGATGGGCCACTCCATTCATTCCAAACGGCAGTACAAAAACTTGGAGTGAAATGGATTTAGACGAATACGAAAAAAGCGCCATGCGAAACATCGCGCTTCCAAAACTTCGGGCATTTCTTGAAACGAACTATTCCATCATTCCTTTTGCTTCGGCTGCAAACTGAGACAAACCGAATTCAAACAGTACCGCTTCCCCGTCCGCGTCGGCCCGTCGTCAAAAACATGGCCGAGGTGCGAATTGCATTTGGCGCACACAATTTCCGTCCGACGCATTCCGTGGCTCGCGTCCTCGATTTCGTGTACCGATCCCGGAATCGCTTGATCAAAGGATGGCCACCCCGTCCCCGAATCAAACTTCGCGTCCGAGGAAAAAAGTGGATTCCCACACACCTTGCAATTATAGGTGCCCGTCCGTTTTTCATGGAGCAGGGTCCCTGAAAACGCCGGCTCCGTTCCCTTCTCGCGCAGCACCCGATATTCCTCCGCCGTTAACTTTTGCCTGATTTCATCTTCGTTCATATGGGGTGGACTTTTGGCTAGTTAGTTCTTCCACAAACCATTTTGATCCTGACTCCAGTCAAAGAAATCCTTATTATGCACGTAGCTTACAACAAGGTTACTAAATAGGGACTTTTTGCTAGGAAAATTTTGCTCAACAAAGGATAGTACATCCCCGTGATAAGCATTGGATTCAATTTGTGTAGTGTATGCGAAGGCCGGATACTGGCTTGCGTCATAAATGCTCAATGATTGCGTTAACTGATTTGAGGTCATATCCTCTCGCACTACATCTGTCTCCCAAAAAAGGCGCTCCGATTCATGCATTTCAATAAGTGACTGCTTGATGGATTTTGATGGTGAAAAAAAGCGAGTCAAATTTCCTTCTGCAGCCAGGCGCTTATAGTCCCGAGGCCAATCGGCAGCGAATCCCTGCCGTAGCATATCAGAACTTCTAATGAATGCCGCATAA
This sequence comes from uncultured Gammaproteobacteria bacterium, assembly GCA_964491425.1. Lineage (GTDB taxonomy): Bacteria > Patescibacteriota > Patescibacteriia > UBA9934 > UBA9934 > CAYFMS01. The sequence continues at coordinate 4,533 of CAZBFR010000016.1, read as the reverse complement.
GGGAATTGAGCCGACAGGACCTCAGTATTCCCCATGCTACAATTAAATCCCCAATCAAGGAACGCGAATTTCTTTCCAATGAGTTGATTTCCGAGTTTTAGCAATGATTCGGAATCCTTGGCGGTCAATCTACCCTCAAAAAGTCCCGAACTTGATCCATGACCAATATACTTCAACGCATACTCCTGTGCTGGCGAGTTCGTCATAATCACATTTAGAATACCTGTAAACGCGTCGAGATATAGATTGCTGCAGTAAAAATACTCTTCACCGGTAGGATTGATACACGAGGATGGTACCGATACAGTGTGCACGCTATATTGCTCTCGATAGTTGACCCAATCCTGACCATTATCTGGAAATTGGTTAGGATCAAAGGAATTGTCGAATTTATACACGCTTATTTTATTTGGGTTTTCAGTGACGCCGTTGTTCCAAAAGACAACTTCATAAATCTCAACATCTTCACTTTGTTTAGTGGTAATAACAGACTCCCACCCGTGAGCATCATAGGACAACTTAGCCGCATCACTCACGGATATGACCGTTAGATAGTGATCGGGTACAATAGCAAGTTGCGAATGCATCGCTTCACCAGAAAGTGCATTCGTCATCGCTAGCTTGGCACCAGCATTCGCGGAAATCGATTTGTCAGACTCGATAGTCAAAGACGCATTTACAGCGTCACTTGCCGAGTACTCAAAAATCCCCGTAATCGGGGATCCGATCTTGTAGCTATTGAAAAAACCTACCGGAAGATCATCTATTTTTTTGTTCCAATCTGACCCAAACAAGGACCGAGCAATGCTTTCAGATGTAACCCAGCGCAAATATCCGCCCCTCTCAACAGCATACACCTTTGGATCGCTCTGTATTTTCACAAGCCTTACACCCGGTCTATAGGTAACATTGCCCCCAACGGGAAGACTAGCCATCTCCTCATTTGAAATAACCCTCAAATCGCTAAAATTATGAAACCAGCTGCCGTAGATTTGTTGATTTGGAAAAACATATCTCTTTCCATCGGTAGCCTCGTAGTATACGGCAGGCGAATCGGCGGTTTTAACAAGTCCACCGGACGAGGTAGCGCCGACATGTACCGGGACAAGAAGCACAAAAATGAGAAGCGCGAGTACTTTATACATATAGCTGCATTATAGCTGATTGAGCGCATTAACGCATCGCCACTTGGATGATAATTGACCAATCACCAGCATCGAGCCATCAACTTAAAACAAAAAAGTCGCCTCGGTTGAGACGGATTTTTGGAGCGGGAGACGGGGATTGAACCCGCGACCTTCTGCTTGGGAAGCAGACGTTCTACCACTGAACTACCCCCGCGTATTGGCGGACGGCTAGACGCCGACCACCGCTTTGATTCTTCGGACTCCTGCCGACGACGCTTCCTCCTTTTGGATCTTAAAGGACTTGAGGTCGGCCGTATTGTTAACGTGCGGTCCTCCACAGATCTCTTTACTGAAGCACATCGGTCCGTCGCCCATGAAGTAGACCTTAATCTTTCCACCGATTTGCGCGTACTTATCGCCAAAGAGTCCGATCGCTCCCCGCGCCTTCGCTTCCTCAACGTCGAGAAGTTCGAAGTGAACCGGGAGGGCTTTCGCGATTGCTTCGTTAACGAGACGCTCGGTTTCCGCGATTTGCTCAGGGGTCATTTTCTCCGGATGTGAGAAGTCGAAACGGAGACGCTCGGCAGTGATGTTTGAGCCTTTTTGTTCGACGTGGTCCCCGAGCACCGTTCGAAGCGCTTGGTGGAGAAGGTGGGTCGCCGTGTGAAGCTTTACCGTATCTTCGGAATGGTCGGCAAGTCCTCCGGCGAATTTCTTCTCGGCACCCTGGCGGGAAAGGTCTTGATGCTTTTGGAATTCCGCTTTGAATGTTTCATGATCGACGGAAAGTCCAGCATCTTTAATCATTTCCTCGGTAAGCTCAAGCGGGAAACCGAAGGACTGATAGAGGTTGAACGCATCGGTTCCAGAGAGTGTTCCCGTTTTCTCGATTAGCTTCTTAAGCTCTCGCTCCCCCTTATCGAGCGTCTTCGCAAACTTCTCCGCCTCCTGCAAAATAACTGACGCCACCGTCTCGGCTCGCTCGAGAAGCATTGGATAGGAGTCCGAAAGCGTCTCCCCGATCACGGTCAGGATTTTAGGAATCGCTTGGGACGGAACGAGCGATTCGTTCCACTTGCGCATATGACGAAGCGTTCGACGAATCAACCGGCGCATGATGTAACCCTGATCTTTATTCCCCGGAACAACGCCGTCCATCGCGAGCATGCTCGCCGTTCGCAAATGATCCGCAATAATTCGGGCGGATTTCTTTTGCTCGCCGTTTTCAATCGAGATTTGAAGAACACGTTCAATTTCGTTCAAGATTGGAACGAAGAGTTCCGTTTCGTAAACCGTTGTCTTTCCCTGGAGCGCGACAATCGTTCGCTCAAGCCCCATTCCGGTATCGACGCTTCCCTTTTCAAGGGGGACAAGCGCGCCATCGTCTTGCTTATTAAATTGCATGAAGACGTTATTCCAAATCTCCATCCATTCTTTTGGATGCGTTCCCTTATTTCCCGTTGGCTCTCCTTCACCAACCCAGTAGAAAATTTCGGTATCAGGACCACATGGACCGGTCTTTCCGGCAGGCCCCCACCAATTATCTTCCGCTCCGAGCTTTGCGATTCGTTCAGCCGGCATTCCAAGACGAATCCAGTGATTGTAGGACTCCTCGTCAAACGGCGTTGCGTCGTTTCCTTCAAACACCGTTACCGAAAGCTTCTCGAGCGGAATCCCAAGCCAGTCCTTCGAGGTCAAAAACTCAAAGCTCCACTCAATCGATTCTTTCTTAAAGTAATCCTGGAGTGACCAGTTTCCAAGCATGGTGAAAAACGTGCAGTGCGTATCGTCCCCTACGTCCTCAATATCTCCCGTTCGAACGCAACGTTGGTAGTCGACAAGGCGACGACCCGAAGGATGCGGTTCCCCAAGAAGGTACGGAACGAGCGGGTGCATTCCGGCGGTCGTAAAAAGCACCGTTGGATCATTTTCCGGAATAAGCGAAGCCGACGGGATCTCGGCATGGTCCTTCGACTTGAAAAATTCGATGTATTTTCGGCGGAGCTCGTTACCAGTCATATGGAAAGATACTAATGGAAAACCCTAAATTTGTTAAGAAACGTCCGAGACGACGGTTTCCGGAGGGGCAATTTTTCGGCGGAGGAGTTTCTTTATACCGATAAGGATGACGTGGGTTTCTTCATTACGGAGGGCGAAGGTCATAATAAAGTACGTGATAAGGCCAAGGGAGGCGCCGAGGGTGAGACGGAGGAACACGAGCCAGAACGTGTTGATTTCAAAAAGCGTTCCGATCAGGATTTTCATAAACTGAGTCGTCAAAGCGAGCCCTACCCCGGCAATGCAAAAGACAACGAATGCCCGGAAGATCCCGCGTGCACCGAGCGAACCGGTCTTCTTACTGAGGAAGTACCAAAGGAGGGCAAATTGAAGGAATGCCGACACCGAAAAGGCAATTCCGAAGGCGAGAATTCCAAGACCCGGAAGAAACTTCGCCAGCGGAAAAAGAAGTGCCCAAGCGAGAAGAACATTAAGTCCAACACTCACGATCCCTATGTAAAACGGGGTGACGGTATCTTCAAACGCGAAAAACCCTCGAACGAGAAGGAATGTAAGCGACTGGAATACGAGACTGAGCGCAAATAACCCAAGAAGGTTCGCCGTTATGATCGTCGCCGTCCAATCAAAGACCCCTGCCCCGAGCACAATACGGACAATTTCCGTTCGCAAAAGAAGGAACAACAGTGTTGCGGGGACGGTGAATAACAGGATTTGGCGCGCTGTAGCCGAAAAGGTCTTGGCAAATCCAACATTCTCCTCTTCCGACGCACGCTCACAAAGCTCCGGATACGCCGCAATTGCAAACGACACTCCAACAATACCAACCGGGAAAAAATTTAGATTGTAGGCGAATTGAAAAATCGTGACCGCTCCCGTTCCAAGAAGGGTCGCAAGCGTTGTCATGATCGTAAAGTTGAGTTGGGAGACCGCAAGTCCAAGCGCCCTCGGCCCCATCCTCGTTATTACGGTGTAGGTATCTTTATGAAAAATCGAGAGGACGGGCTTGTACCGATAGCCAGCAATCCACGCGTCGACGACTTGCAAAAGAAGGTGCGCGCCCGCGCCGATAAGTACCCCGTAAGCAACCCCATGAATGCCAAAATATGGAACAAGAAGCCAGGCACCGAAAATGATTCCGATATTATAAAAAACCGGGGCGGCGGACGTGAACACGAAACGTTTAAGCCCCTGGAGCATTGATCCAAACACCATTGAAAGGGCGAGGATAAATTGGGCAAGGAAAAGAATGCGCGAGAGCTCGGCGACCATTTGCGTTTTTTCAAGCGAAAACCCAGGAGCAATCACGTGCGCCAACGGACCCGAAAGGGCGATTCCAAGGATGACGAAGATTCCAAAACTCAGAGCGAGAGCGTGAAGGAGCCGGTTT
>CAZBFR010000015.1:14702-16094 GCA_964491425.1 uncultured Gammaproteobacteria bacterium | reverse complement strand
AACATGACCTAGGACTTATCGTTATCGACTACCTCCAGCTCATGGAAGGACGAACAAATAAAAGCGAAAACCGTACAAACGAAGTTGCGGAAATTTCTCGAGGACTAAAACAAATCGCCCGCGAACTTTCCGTCCCGGTTGTCGCGCTTGCGCAGCTCTCTCGTGCGGTCGAAATGTCAAAGCCAGCGATTCCAAAGCTCTCCCACCTTCGTGAATCGGGATCCATTGAGCAGGACGCCGACGTCGTAATCTTCCTTTATCGTAAAAGCGCCGACCGTAACTACACTCCTGAGGAATTATCAAACGAAGATAAGATCACGGCGGAGGTCCATATCGCCAAGCACCGTAACGGACCAACCGGGGTCGTTAAACTCTTCTGGAACGCACAACACGCCTCCTTCCGAAACTTTGATAACCGACACAGCGCTCCGGAACCTACCGAAAATACCGGCCCGAAGAAATCCAATATCGGACTTGCGCCGGGAGTCCCACCAAGCTAGAATACCTACACTATGTTCAATAAACTAAAGCAGATTCGGGATCTTCGTTCGAGCGCGAAACAAATGCAAGCACAACTTGCGGAAATCATGGTTGTCGGGACAGCGCGTAACGGGATCATGGTTACCGTAGACGGAACACAAACCGTTCAGGGTGTTCAAATCGTCGACGGTCTCGACAAGGCGGCGATTGAAACGGGCGTAAAGGATGCCTTTAACGACGCCTCGAAAAAGCTCCAAAAAGAGCTCGCGGTAAAGATGCGCGACATGGGTGGACTCGACGCCTTTAAGGAAATGCTCGGCGGGTAGTATGCGTCGCTTCCCAGCCCCGATTCACAACCTCGTCTCTTCTTTGACGAAACTTCCGGGGGTTGGGCCAAAAACCGCTCTTCGTTACGTGTTTGCGCTTCTTCGACTTCCAGTCCTTGAGCGCGAACGCCTCGCGAGGGCGGTTCTTGATTTAGCGCGAATCGAGACGTGCACGCGCTGCTTTCGATTTTCGGAGGCTGGGGTTTGCGAGATTTGTGCCGACCCGTCGCGCGACAAAAGCGTTCTTTGTGTTGTTGCCGACTCTCGAGATGTTTCGACAATCGAAGCAACCGGTGTTTTTAAAGGGCTCTATTTTGTTCTTGGTGGAACATTAAATCCAATCGAAGGAATTAGACCGGAGAATCTTCATGTCGCCGACCTCCTCTCGCGCCTCGAGAGCGAACCCTCGATTCGCGAAGCAATTTTCGGCTTTTCTCCAGACGTCCACGGGGAAACGACTATGCTCTATTTAACCCGTGCCCTTAAAGAAAAGGGAGTGAAAACAACCCGTCTTGCGCGCGGTCTCCCAATCGGCGCCGATATCGAGTACATGGATGAAGTCACCCTCGGCGATGCCCTCCTCGGC
>CAZBFR010000015.1:0-14602 GCA_964491425.1 uncultured Gammaproteobacteria bacterium | reverse complement strand
TTTTCGTTAGGCCGTGATCGAATCGATCTTGATCGCCGTAAATGGTTGACGGTGACCCGTGTGTCGTCGATAGCGAACCTTTCGTTTATATTTTACAATCGAGATTTTCTCGCCAAGCGCGGTTTTAAGAATTGTCGCCGTAATCTTCGCACCCTTTACTACCGGGGCTCCGATAACCGCTGTCGTTCCATCCTCACTTAGAAGAAGTGCGTCAAAGGTGATTTTTTCACCGTCGGCCAACTCGAGCTTTTCTACCTTGAGTTCTTGCCCTTCGTGGACGAGATACTGCTTTCCTCCTGTTTCAATTACTGCGTATTTCATAGATTAAACGCCGCGAGGGTAGCCAATCGGCATTTATAACCCGTTGCGAGCATTAAGAATAACGGTGGTATCCTAGCAAAAACCATTATTTTCGTCAACTTTAACGGGGATTTTCTTGCATTTTTACCCGTTTATGCTACTATTTCGTATCTTCGCAACCGCGAGGATAGGACTTTCTACTAAGGGGGGTGATTCGTGGGTCGTGAAAGACGAGTGGTGATTTGGGTGCCCGCGGAGGGGTTCAAGCCCGAAAAGGGGCCGGATCAGCTAAGCGACGTTTGTATCGCTCGCTTGGATCGCGCGCGCCACCTCTTTTTTGAGGGGCCGAATCGGGTTATTGTCGTGTGCGGAGGGCGCTTCGCACCTCACTCACATCAGACCAAGGATGCTGGATCCCTGATGCGGGAGTGGCTGACAAGTCACGGCGTCCCGCTCAACTCCATCCTCGTTGAAGGAGAGAGCCTCGATACGTACCAGAACATCAGCTACTCCATCAGTGTGATGCAAATTTTCAGGGCTGTTGTTTTCGCGAAAACGGACGTCGTCGTGGTCTCGGAGCGACTCCATGCGAAGCGCATCAAGCACACGTTCAAGGCCGCTCACCGCATCGACGTTCTCACCGAGTGCTCGCCCGACCGGCCCGGCCTCTTCCGCTGGTTCACGGACCGGTTCTTCGTTCTCTACCACTGGCTGGACACGTACGGAACCTGGTACCCCGCTAGCAGAAATCGCGAGAAGCGACGCCTGGCGGCGCTTACGTAGCGCGTTCGCGCAAGACAAGAGCCCCGGGCTCCAGGTCTTGTCCGGGCGCGCTCTTGTTTTACTTCAAATCCTCGTACACCTGACCGACAAATAGCGCCAAATAGTCCGCCCCACCGGAAGGAAGCTCGAGGACCATATCGACGTCAAACGGCGCCGAAGTAATAACTTTTGGCGACTCGCCCTTCTCCGGAGCCGGAACATTTCGATCGATTTTCATTATTTTCCCGTCCTTAATCCAAACAATATCGAGGTTAAAATTCATTCCCTTCATCCAAAATACCCGTTCTTTTTCATTAGGGAAGACAAAAAGCATTCCAAGGGCATCCATCGTTTCAACCGTCTTTCCCGAAAGCCCGCGTCGCCATTCGATCGGGTTATTCGCGAGGAGGAACTTGCGAGGTTCGCCAATTTGGACCGTTCGTTTATCGTTAAGGAGGTATCCAACGCCAACAAAGACGAGTGCGAGTACGATAGAGGTAATAATGATCGCGAGCGATTTCGTATCTTTCATAGAGGTTTTTTTAGTGAATACCAGGTTAGGCTCGTAATACAAAAGAGGATAGCAAGAGCGAACACCTTTTGCCAAGAGGTAAGAAGAAGGGTCGAAAGACCAAAAAGAAGGCTTGCAAAATAGTAGAACGCAAGTACCGCTCCAGCACTCCAGCCGTTGTCTCGAAGTCGGAAATGGAGGTGGCGTCGATCTCCACGAATAATCGAATCCCCCGACTTATAGCGATCGAGGATAACAAGGATCATATCAAGTGTTGGCAGTCCAAGAACAAGAAGTGCTGTCATAACCTTACTTCCCGAGATGACCGCAAGTACGGCAATCGCAAATCCAGCGAATGTACTCCCCGACTCTCCGAGATAGTGCACGGCGGGCGGAAGGTTCGAAGGAAGGAATCCGATAAACGCTCCGGCGACGAGAAGTGCGAGAAGCGCAACGTCGGGTTGATAGAACGCGGTTGTGAGCGCAAGGCAGGCGATAACGATACTCGCGATAACCGTTGTCCCGGTTACAAGTCCGTCAACTCCATCTTGAAGTTTTGTACTATAGAGAATAAAGAGAATCCAAAAAAATGTAAGAATCGAAGAAACGATGGACGGAATGAAAAAGATTCCTCCGAGCGGATTCGTAAGCTTCTCTATCCCAAGGCCAAATAGGACGGCAACGAGTATCGCAACCAAGACAATCGGAAGCGTAAAGCGTGGTCGAAGATTATAAAGATCGTCGAGAACACCGATAACAACGAGAATAAGTCCGGCAATCCCAATACCGATAAAATGGGTTATGGTCATTTCTCCCGACGTAAAATGATCCGAAAAAAGAAGTAGAACGGAAACGACCAAGGCGAGCGAGGCGAAAATCCCGACTCCACCAAGTAGCGCAACCGGGTGGGACTGCGTTTTTCGCGGATCGTTTGGCTTGTCGATTACCCGGGTCGAAAGCGCAAATCGCCGTACCAAAAAACTTATGCCCGACGAGAGCGCGGTTACCCCAAAGATCGGATACAGCCACCAAAATTCCACAGGCCTCTATTTCACTACAAATCGCGCGCTTTTTCAACTCGGAGCATTCCCGGAGCTTCGAGAACGATCGTATCACGCCTTTTCGCCCCATCTTGAAGGAGAAGCTCGGCGATTGCGTCGTCGACCTGTTCTTGAATTACGCGACGAAGCGGACGGGCGCCAAATTTCGGGTCATAGCCCATTTTCGCAAGATCGTGTACCGCTTTATCGGTTGCCATGAAATAGATTCCCTTCTCCTCAAGTCGCGCCGTAACCGTCTTCATCATTAAGTAAGCAATCGCCGTAACGTCCTCGACTGTAAGCGGAGTAAAGACGATAATCCCGTCGAATCGATTAAGAAACTCCGGTCGATAAATCGTTTTTAGTTCATTTTCAAGCAGTGCGGTTTTAATTTGCGTAATTGGCGTTCCCTTTTCGACTTCATCTTGGATAAATTGCGTTCCAGCGTTCGAGGTCGCGATTAAAATAACATTGGTAAAGTCGATCGTTCGACCAAGACCGTCGGTTAATCGGCCGTCGTCCATCACTTGGAGGAAAAGGTTTAAAATATCCGGATGTGCCTTTTCAAGCTCGTCAAGAAGTACGAGCGCGAACGGATTTCTTCGTACCGCCTCCGTAAGAAGCCCCGGAGCACCGGGAACTCCGATAAGCTTCGCCGAGGAATACGAGTCTTGATACTCGGACATATCAAAGCGAAGCATTGCGTTCTCGTCTCCAAAATAGACTTCGGCGGTCGTTTTCGCGAGCTCGGTTTTTCCAACTCCCGTCGGCCCAAGGAAAAGGAAGTTCGCAATCGGTCGCTTTCCACTTCGAAGTTCGGCGCGAGCACGACGAAGGGACGACGCAACGGCCTTTACCGCCTCGTCTTGCCCAACCATCCTCGCATGCATCCGCTCCTCGAGATTTAAAAGCGCCTGCTTTTCCTCGCGTGAAACTTGTGTTACCGGGACGCGCACTTTTTGCGAAACAACGGTCGCGACGTCTTCCTTCGTCACCCGTTGCCATTCAACATTCTTTTGTCCTACAAAAAGTCCAACCTCGCGTGCGAGAACAATCGCGCTTTCGGGAAGGGCAATTTCGTGAAGATACCTCGACGCAAATTCGACGGTTGCCTTAACCGCTTCAAACGTGAAAACAACTTTATGTTCATTTTCAATTCCTCCAATTTTTGACTCGAGAATTCGAATTCCAAGCGACGTGTCCGGTTCTTCAATCGAAAGACGCTGGAATTTTCCTTGGAGCGAAGAGCCCTCGATAAGTTGTGTGTAGAACTGTGGGGTCGTCGTTCCAATAATAAACGTATACCCTTTTTCTAGCTCCGTCGCGACGAGTGTCGCAAGATCAATTCCCACCCCTCCCGAAGAAGCGAGTTCGTGGAGATTTTCTATAACAAGAATAATATTTCGGCTTCGAGCACATTCTTGAAACACAGCGAGAAGGCGCTCGGTTGCGAGACCGCTTTGGAGAATACGCGGAAGCGAAAGGCGTACGAGACGCTTATCCTTGAGCGACTTTGGAACGTCTTCGTTAATCATCCTCTCAGCAAGCCCTTCGATCATCGTCTCTTTTCCGCTCCCCTGTGGCCCTACGAGAACAATGCTTTGGCGCCCACCCTCGATCGCCCGAAGAAGTGCGCTCATCTCATCCTTTCGACCAACAAGAAGCGTCAACCCTCCTCGAACCCCCTGTGCGGTTAAATCCTCGCCAACAGAATCAAGAAATGGGGTTGCGACGGACGTATAGGAGCGGTTCATTGCCCCCGTCGGCTTAAAGCTCGCCGAGCGCCTAAACGCCTTGTAGCGTTCGCGGAGCTCTTCGTTTATCCGCGCCCAAGCGATTACATGGAAAAACTCCTCCTCTTCAATTCCGAGCGAATACAGAAGTTCTTTAATAAACGGATCTTTTTCATAGCAGGCCGAAAAAATCTCAACGGGAGAAACCGATTTTCGTCCCTCGATAACCGACGACCGAAACGCGCGCATCGCGATCTCCTCTCCTTCGTCGTCAAAAAGCGTCATCCCCCGCTCCTTAATTCCCATTTGTCGTTTAATCGCCCCCTGCAAATCCTCAACACGAATCCCAAGTCGCATAAACGCAACCCGCACCCCTCGATCCTCAAATGACGCAACAAATAAGTGGAGCGGGCCTACTTCGGAATGACCACTACTCACCGCAAAACGATATGCCCTCTCGAGCGTCGCGAGCGCCTCCGGCGTAAAAAACTCGGACGCGTCGATCGGTTTATCGATCACGTCAAGCGACGGTACAACCGCCACCTCGTCCACATCTCCGGTCGGCATAACCCTTTGCTTCTTTTTTTCACGAAGGAAAAAGAGTGTATCAAGAATCGCTCCAAACCCAACCGCAAGAAGGAAAACCCCAAAAGACGGTTCGCGAATATCGAGCTCTTTCTCGACAAAAACAAGAAGGAGCGCCCCGCCAACAATCCCGAGTCCTGCAAATAGTCCCGAAAGAAGCGCATGCGCTTTCCGCGCCTTAATCCTCGCGTCCCGATCAGAAAGCGAAACCTGGTCGATCTTTCTCGCAAAATGATAGAAATGTTTCCCAATAAAAAGACCCATCATATCCCGAGGATTAGCGCGAGCTCATAAATCGAAACGACAATCAAAAGCAGAGGAAGGACAAGGTAGCCAAAAAGCGCAACAAACAGGAGAAGTGACCAAACGCCAAACAAAAAACTCCTCCCAAAGATTTGCGCAAGCCGTACAAAAAAACTAATTATCCGACTTTGGATATCCGAAAGGCCGTACATCGGGACAAAAAGATTTTTTATCCAAACGCGAAGCGAAAGAGAGGCGCCGTACTGCCGGAGTGTTGAGAACAGCGAAGAAGCGAGGGACGCCAAATTTTCCCCATACCACCAAAGCGGGAATTGATAGAAAGCTTTCGCGAGTCCTATGAAAAAATAACGGAGGGCAGGCATGGTGCGTTTATGCACCAAGTATAGCACGCAACTCTTCCATGAGTCGAAGATAAAACTGGATATTTTGCATGCTCGCGATTCGTGCCCCGAGAGCCTCTTCGATTTTAAAGAGGTGGTGGAGATACGCCTTCGTATTTCCGGTCAATTCATCGTTTTTTGCGTAGGCGTCGACCCTCGATTCGTCAAAAGCAAACTTCGCGTTTGAAATTTGGATTTTTTCGTAAAGGACTTCTTGGATTTCGTTTGGCATTGCCCCATTCTGCGCCATCTCGAACGCCTTTTTCACCGCCGTAGCGGGATCTTCTTTCCAAAGGAAGAGCGTGCCGTGACGCGCGTTACGTGACGGGAGTACGCAATCGAACATATCGATCCCAACGCTTACGTAATACACAATCTCTTCCGGCATCCCTCCGCCCATAAAATAGCGAGGTGCGTCTTCGGGAAGAAGACTCGCGGTATACTTTGCCATTTCATAGGTCGCGTCGCGCTCCTCCCCTACGGAGAGTCCGCCAATCGCGTACCCGTCAAACTCGATTTCTTTAAGTCCCTCGGCGCTACGTTTTCGTAGATCGGCGTGCGTCCCACCCTGAACAATCCCAAATAGCAATTGCTTCTCGTCGTAACTTTCTTTACAGCGTTTGGCCCATCGCAAACTTCGCTCCATCGCCTCCTCGTAGCGCTCGCGCGTCGATTTTCCGGAAGCCACGTCGTCAAACTGCATAATCATATCCGCCCCAATCGCCGACTGCATCGCCATAGATCCCTCGGGCGTAAGTTTTACGCGCCGTCCGTCGATATGAGATTGAAACGCCACCCCTTCCTCGTCCGTCTTGTTCATTTTCGATAATGAAAAAACCTGGTACCCGCCGGAATCGGTAAGCATAGGTCCATCCCATTTCATAAACTTGTGGAGTCCGCCAAGCTTACGCATCCCGTCAAACCCAAGTCGGAGTAAAAGATGATACGTATTTGAAAGAAGAATCGTCGCGCCAAGACTCGCCATATCACGGGCAGACAAGGTCTTTACCGCTCCCTGAGTCGCAATCGGCATAAAAAACGGCGTCTGCAATTCGCCGTGCGTCGTTCGGATCTTTGCCGACCGCGCCTTCCCAACCGTCTTTTCTAGAGAAAAATGACTACTCATAAGCGCCAACTATAGCCCATCGCGTCTGTTTTGTCGAGGTCTGGGGAGGGTCTCCCTAGGTACTTTTGCAGTTGAGACTTTGTCTCATTTGGAGACGATCGAGCATCAAAAAATGCCAGCAAAATCACAATTTTTAAAATCCTAGTTGCAACACAGTCTTATCTACAAAACCACGTCTCCCGACCCCCTCGAGGATTGACATCTAGCACATTTTCTTGTACTCTTCTCGGTCGGATTCCAAACCCCCGACCCTGGAGGACGCAGTGATTTCACTCACGCTAGAGGAGCGCGCGGAAGGGCTCAGGCAGGTGACGTACATCGTCTACCGCAAGAGCGACCAGACGGCCCAGTTCATTACCGCGGGGGCGGACGGGCTGGAGACCGACACGGTCAAGTGGGGCGTCGACGATAAGTACACCGTCCAAGACGGTGACATCTCGACCGTCGTCGAGGTCATGGAGCGCATCACCGGCGGGCGGTTCTTGGACGACACCAGCTACAAGCACAAGGAGCTCGTTCGCTACGTTCGATCCACCTGACCACTCGCGGTTCGAAACCGGCCCGTGCGGGGACGTCGAAAGATGTCCCCGTTTGTGTTTAAAAATTTCCCTTGAGAACGTGCGTTGGGGACGGTGCCGGATTATCGTCGCGAGCCTCGATCGTAACAATGACATTTTTATATTCGTCCATATCAATCGGCGCATCAGCCGTCGTTTGTTCAAACAGCAGTCCCCATTTTCCATCCTGTCTCGGAAAAAAATCCCCGGCGGAAATAAACCCCGTTACCCCAGGCTTTACAAGCCACGCTTCGTAATAACTTGTCGATGAATCGATCGGCGGGAGCGTCGCAACTATGACGTGCGTATAGAGATCCCCCTCTCGTCCGCGTCGCGCAATTCCGGAAAATCCGTCGTAGCTCGGCGCTGGGCCCAAGGTAATTTCTTCAAACGGTTTTTCGCCCGCCGCGACCGCAAGCGTTACAGGTTCTTCGACGGTCGGCTGGACGGTTTCGTTCGGCACCTCCGCAACCACCTCTTCGACAACAACCGCCTCCACCTCCGACGATCCTCTTAAACTTTTAAAAAGGAGTGCCATTCCGACAACAATCGCAAATGCGCAAATGACAATGCTTAAAATCGCATACTTTTGAAACGACGCTCGTTTTACCTGCCTGTGGCTCGTAATATAACGCATATTAGAAATCATCCCCGCCTCGTAAAAACGACTTTGGCATAGGGCGCTCCTCTATTTTATCACCTAACTCATTAAGCACGATAACCGGCTCTTCCCAAGCGTCCCTTTGGGGCTTGTGGAAAGATTTGTACGGCGATTGATAGCTAGGGGCAGATTTAAGACGAATCTCTTCTATTGATCGTGACGGGATTTCATCGAGGAAGGTCGACGGCTGGCAGATCTCAACGCGATCCATTCCCGCGGTTACAGGGTAACTTAGATAAAGATTTTCGCGGGCGCGCGTTACGGCGACGTAAAAAAGTCGACGCTCTTCCTCCATTTGTGCTTCATCTTCATAGGCGCGGGAGTGCGGGAACATACCTTCGGCGAGATGCATAACAAATACCGCTCGCCATTCGAGCCCCTTTGCTTGATGGATCGTCGAGAGGACGACGCGCGGTTCGTCGAAAGCCTGCTTTTGCGTTCCGGCGCCCCATTCGTCGGTGAGTGAAATCGTCGCGAGAAAGGCTTCGGTGTCGGTAAATTGTTCGGCAAAAAGCGCGAACTGCTCGATATCCTCGATTCGTTCGTCAAAATTTGGGAATGTCATTTCAAGATAGGCACGGTAATCGTCGCTTGCGGCGATAGCGCGAATTCGTTCACTCGGCGAGAGTCCAGCGGCTAACATTTTCTCGCAAATACGCTTTGCTCCGGCAAACCCCGCCTGTGCGCGTTTACCTTTCGGCGCGTAGAGCGCAAAAAATTCCGCGAGCGAGTCGTAGTGGCCCGCTTCTTCGGCGATTTTTACGGACCCGGCGAGTCCAAGGCCCGGGTGGATTCGGAGGATGCGCGACCATGCGGTAAGGTCCTTCATGTTCTCGCCAACGCGGACATGCGCGACCGCATCCTTAATATGCGAGCGCTCGAAAAATCGCAGGCCGCCCCGATAATCGTACGGGATGTCGCGCTTCAAGAGTTCGAATTCGAGCGATTGCGAGTGATACGTCGCACGAAACAAAACGGCCATGTCACCTAGCTCCATCCCCCCGTTTCGTAAATCGAGAATTTTTTGCGCAATGAATTCCGCCTCCTGCCGACTACTCGAAGCGGGAATCATCTCTGGCTTCGCACCCCCGCCCGCCATCGATTGCAATTCTTTCTCAAACTGCTTCGTGTTATTTGCAATCACGGCGTTCGCGATCGATAAAATCTGTGGCGTTGAACGGTAATTCATCGTCAACCGATACACAGCAACATGATCATACTGCTTTGGAAAATCGAGAATGTTCGCAATATCCGCCGCGCGAAATGAATAAATACTTTGCGCATCATCGCCAACAACAAGGAGATTTTCATGCTCCCTTGCTAAAATCTTTACGATATCGGCTTGAATACTATTCGTATCTTGAAACTCGTCGACAAGAATATAGCGGAATCCATAAGATAATGATCTCGCCACCCCGTCATTTGTTGTTAAAAGTTCTAGTAAAAGGACGAGAAGGTCGTCGAAGTCCATCGCGTTTTGGAGTCGCTTTTGCTCGCGGTACCGTTCGGCAACCCGCTCGATCTCGCTTCGAATCGGAAGAAACTTCGGGTGCATTTTTTCCAAGGTATCCGAAATCCCCGCCCGGCTATTTCGAGAATAAGAAATAATCGACTGCAAAACGGTCGATTTAGGGAATCGCTTCCCTGTCGTATCAATGCCACATTCTTTTACGCACATCGCGATCAGGTCCCTCGAATCTTCCTGGTCGAGAATAGAAAAGTTCGACGCAAAACCAATACTGTCGGCATAACGGCGTAAAAGCCGATTCGCGATCGAGTGATACGTGCCCGCCCAAAGACCCTCCGGATAAAACCCGAGGAGCGCCTCGACCCGCTCGACCATCTCCCGCGCCGCCCGATTCGTAAACGTCAAAAGGAGAATCTCGTTTGGCGCAACGCCGTGCTCGAGAAGCCAGGCAACGCGGTACACAATCGTCCGCGTTTTCCCCGACCCTGCCCCGGCAAGCACAAGCGCCATCCCGTCCCCATCCCGCACAACCGCAAACTGCTCGGCGTTCAACTCCCGTTCGTAGTCAATTTTAAGGCTTTTCGGCGCACTCGGCTGTAATACGTAGTCTTTCATGGTCTGCATTGTAGCACGACCACAACATTGACAAAACCTCAATTCTGTGGCATTCTATTGGGTCCTTTGGACAGGAGGGCTCATGAATCATTCAGTAGTTTCCGCGGCTTGTGGAGTTGCGACAACCGCACTTCCGCACTCCGCCGACGTCTTGACGAGGAGACCGGCGGTAGCCACTGCGCTCCGTCAGTTCCTCGAGGGTCGGCCAACAACAAAGGTATGCCTCCTCGACGAGCTTGTCGCGAGGCTCTTCCCGGAGCTCGACGACGCCCTGTGCGTCGGATCGCGAATCCTTCTCACGGACGCCCTCGAAGAAGAGGATCGCGAGAAGCTGGACGTCTACCTCGCATCGACCGCCCTGCAACAGATCCTGCGGTGGTCGACCTGGGAGAAGTTCGACGAGCCTACAACACGAGACGGCTACCATGTCGTCCTTTCGCAGAACTTCGTTCGACGGACGCCTCCGAGCGACCATGACACGGTCGTGAACACGCTTATTCGCGACCACATCGGTCGCAATCAGGCAATCTCGGCCCGGCGTCTCGCCGTACGACTCAACATCCCGCAGGATCGCGTCGTGCGGATCCTCAAGGACATCCACGGACGTGGTGTCCACCACGCGGGCAACCGTAGGTCCTCCGTTTGGTGGGCCGACTAGGTCGCCACCAACTCCATCTCACGCCCCCGTCTCGAAAGAGCGGGGGTGTTGTGCATCTGTGCATTAACCACTTTTACTTAGTAAAAATGTACAATTTCGTACAAAATGTACCATTTGGTACAAAAATGCGATTTAAAAGTAACTCACCCTCGGAACACAGACCACCCCAACCCAGCCATTTCCACAAACTATTGACTAAAAATGACAAATCCCGTACAATTCTCCCGAACTATTTTTATGAGCAAAATTTGCAAACTAACGGGAAAAACGCCCCTAACCGGCAACCACGTCAGCCATTCCAACCGAAAGGTAAAGCGCCGACAAATGCCAAACCTGCACAAAAAGCGAATGATGAATCCGGCTACCGGAATCATGGAAACCGTTCTTATTTCCACCCGTGGAATGCGAACGCTCGCGAAGTGGCAGAAGGACGGCAAGGTCTACGACCTCCGAACCCTTCTCATGGTCTAAGAAAAACACCGCCTCCTCGGCGGTTTTTTCTATTCTCCAAGAATCAGGGTCGCCTTACCGATAAGGCTTTCGGCACGAATCGCCGAAAGATCGAATCGTTCCGCAAGATCAGTCGGGTCATATTCCGCAAGTTGCGAGCAAAGCATGATTCCATTCTTACTAAAGGCGGTCATCTCAGCCGAGGTTAAATCATCAATAATCGTCACTGGCCACATTTGTCGTTCTTTTACCATTTGCGATAATGGACGCTCCTTTGGTAAATGCCAACCGATAAGACGAATCCCTTTACACTTCCCGAATTGCTCCGCACGATCGGAAAACGAGGCGTTCGTTACAAGCCATGGATCGGTAATCGGGTATGGATTTTTTCCCGAGGCATATCCGTCGACAAGATCGAGAAACCGCGCCCAAGTCGCCATCGTGTTCTTTAAATCAACCACGTCGCCCGGGTCTTGGCGGAATTTACATTCGATAAAATGAAGCTTGCCATCCTTTTTTGCGAGGCCGTCAACTTCGTGCATAACGCAAGCTCCCGCAATCTCTCCTTCTGGCACTTCGGCCGTAAAGCCTTCTTCATTTAAAATAGCCGAAAAGTATTGTTCAAACGGAAATCCGGTTGGCCCAAGCCGAAGAATCGCTTCCCGTAAATCGTAACGACACCCAAAACAAGCGTTCGTTCTCTTCAACTCCTCGCGAACAATTGCGTAGAGCTCCCGCGTTGTCATCCCGTCCGTCACCCGAGGCGTTACGCGCTCTAAAACCTCTCGCGCCGTTTCCGCCGTCGCGCCGGTGTGCACAATACTTCGAATCACTTTCTCTTCGGAATACGCCTCGCGCTCCCCATCGTTTTTTACAACCTCCATATAGCGCAAGTATACCTTACTGCGCGATATACTGCATAAGCCCCCGCCCGCGTTTCGCGTAATCCTCAAGCTCAAACGCCTCCACTTCGATAATATACGTCGTTAAATATTCAACCGCCTCGTCTTTTTTACCGGAGTCAATAAGCGCGTAGACATAATCTTCGACAAGTCGATAGTGCAAATCATTGCGCACCGCGTCGTCCTCAATCTGCATCCAAAGCGCCCGTTCGATAATTGCGTCTACCGGGAGCTCGCCAACAAGTGCCTCCTCTAAGTAGGCAATAAGCTCGTCCTGCACCTCCTCAAGCGTCCGATCCGAAAGATCGGCGTCGGATAGATACGGACGAATTCGCCTTAGAAGCGCCTCGATTTGTTCGTCGGGATTTTCGAGGTCTAAATGATAATCTACCGTTTCATAGTACGGCTTCATTTCAAGGGTAATCGCCTCCGGGCGTTCGTGAATTTTTGCGGAAACGTATCCGTTAATAAGTGACTTTGCGGTATTAAAGTCCATGTCCGTATCGACAAATTGGAACATCGCGTACATCACCGGCAAGCTAAAATCACCTTCAAACCGGTGGAGTTGTGAAACGATCAGGTCCTTCATAAACACCGCCTGATTCCGACTTCGTTGTGGGTCGCCAATCGCGTAGCTCTGTCTGTGGCGAAGCCACTGAAGCGATTCGGTTGTCGGGAGATCAAGCATTCGCATAATCCCAATCACCTGCGAAAAATTTACCGTTGCGTAATAATCCGCCCGCCGACCAATGATCTTTTCCATTTGTGCAATTCCGTACTCAAGCCCCATCGTCGAACAGGTATTTGCGAGATAATAATCCGTTTCCGGAAGCGCGCGCGGAATATAGGCGTAGGTGCCTCTCGGCACGGAGGTAATATGGATCGACCAATCCTCGAGATTAAGCGTAAACATGTGGATCGCGTCGCAGTGCGGCTTATCCCAGTCCTTTCGCTGATCGAGCCCAATGACAAGAACATTTAGTTCCTTCTCCGTTCCAAAATCCACTCCGTTCCCGCCCTCTGTCAACCGCTTCTGCGTTACGTCGAGAATAATTTCGTCTACCGTCGCCGATTTTTGCAAAACGCTCTCGTCGCCCATCAAGTACGACGCCACCATCATCACAACAACAAACCCAGCAATCGTCACAATTCCCGCAATAATCCATTTACGAAAAAACTTCATAAGCCTAATTAACCAAACTATACCTAAAATCAATTTCTGAAAAGATCCCTGTACGCAAAAATCCCCAGGTGGGGATTTTCGACTTCGGTTCAAGGTGACTATTTAAGAAGTGCGTCCTTTGCAGCCTTGTTGACCGTGAACTTCACGACCGTCTTTGCAGGAATTTGGATCGTTGCACCCGTAAGTGGGTTTCGTCCGGTTCGCGCATCTCGGCGCTTCTTTGCGAATTTGCCAAGACCTGGGAGCATGATTTCTCCGGCTCGCTTTACTTCTTTGTAAACGAGTCCGATGAATGCATCATAGTATTCTCCGGCCTCTTTTTTCGACACTCCCCATGTTTCCGCCATAGCGGCTACGAGTTGTGACTTGCTTAATCGCTTTTCCATAGCAATAGTTAGTTAATGAATTAACGGTAAAAGTGTAGCATTTCCCCGTTTTTGCAACAAGCTAGCGGATTCGGTATTCGGGCTTAAGAAGTGGAAGAATAAGTGGGTCACCAGGGTTAACCTCAATCCCCATTCTCGAATAGGACATGACAAATAATCGATTAACCTCTTTTGCTAGGCCCGTGTAGACGCGACCACCCTCCTCTCCCTGCTTTCGCATCTCGTCGAGCGTATAAGCGTAGGCAAAGAGTTTTTGGAAGAATGAGCGCTCTTCCGGCGTATCGATAGAATCCGGGGAAATGGCTAATTCTTGCATCATTTCGACATGTCTTCGGCGTACTTCAAACTTCGAAAGGTCGAGCGTGTAGCGTCCGTCCGGCGTTTCAAAGACCTTCATTTTTCCGTAGGAATCGACGCGAACTTCGGCGACCCGTCCGGCAGGCGGAGTCTCGGGCGTTTGCGTTGTCGGTTCCGGTTCAGGTTCAGGCTCCGGAAGATCTACGTCATCTTCCACTTCCGCAAGGGCCGGCGCCGACACTTCAGGTGCCGTAGGCGTTGTGGATAATTCAGGCGTAGGTGCGCTCGACGACCCGATCCGTCGAACGGCATCGTCGGGTTCAAGAGCTCCCGAAACATATTCGACTCCCTGTGATTTAAGAAGTGCCGGGGTATCCGCAACATCTTCGAAGAAGAGCGCGCGCTGACCCGCCTCCATAGGCCCGCCAGACTTATACTCAATCGTAAACCCGTCGCCCCCTTCGTTAAGAACAAGTCCGAGCGTGCCGACCGCCTCCTTCTTAATCCGTGTCTCAAAGCCGTGCTCGTCGAGGTATCCCTTCGCCTTCGCAAGCGCATTCGCTTTCTCGCGTGCCCATTCGTGGATATCCCCATCGTTTGCCGGATTATAGCCAAACTCGTCCGCACGCTCCTTAAACTGTCGCATCAAAATCCACGTAACACCATCGCCCGGTCGAACCGTCGCAATTTCAGGTAACGGCTCAACCTCCGTCGAAACTTCGGG
>CAZBFR010000014.1:0-17658 GCA_964491425.1 uncultured Gammaproteobacteria bacterium | reverse complement strand
CCCTGGACTTTGCGTTTGGATGCATTTCAAGAATATGGGTCAGGGTAAAGGCGCCGAGTGCCACAAGCGAGAGCATGAGAAGAGACTGAAACAGCGTTGGATGGATCCCCGCGACCTCGATTCTTCCCGGAATATACACCGGTACGCGCGTTTTATTCATTGCGAGATCGGTTACAATTACTTCTTTCTTTTCCGTAAACAGGCCTCGATTGAGTTCGTAAGGCGTCTCGATTTGAATCAGCTCCGAACGATCAACAAGCTCGTAAGAGCGAATCGCCGTCTCCTTGTCCTGCCCATAGATAAGCAGATAGGAAACGTCTTCCCCGCTACTTGAATCCGTTACAATTTCCGTTGTGACAGTTGGCGGAATCATGTCGGACGTCTCGATAATAACTGGCTCCGTTTTTACATCTTGCACGACAACATTGATTTTTGATTCAAGGTCGGAAAAGGCAATTGGCGTTCCAAGTCCGTCATGTAAATACAGAGAAAGATCTTCGGCGCGAAGCGAGTAGGATCCCGCGAGCGTTGGGCGAAGAATAACCGTCAACAACTCTTGTTCTCCCAAAAACCCGCCTGTCGAAAATCCTGTAAACCGGAGCGTTTCATTTTTCGCATCGATCGGCGACTCAACCCAGAACTGAATCGGAGAAAGCTCCGTCTCCATCCCAACAACTTCGAATCCTTTCGGAATAATGACCCGTCCGTCAATCGTATTTACAAGCACCTCCGTCGTAGAAGTAACCGTTACCTAAACCTGGTCGCCAGCCTCGACTGAATCGTCGCTCAAGGTAAGCGAAAGCGACTCGGCAAAGACGAGACTTGGAGCGAAAAGAAAAATGAAAAAACTTAAAAGATATTTCATATTATCCAGTCCAATAGTAACCGAGAATACTTAAATCAATCGGGGTCATTTTCCCGTCGCCGTTAAAACAGTTTTTTTCCACCTTACGCATCTCTTCGTTCAACGGCTTTTCAAACCAGACCTCGAACACCGAAAGATCGATTACATTTACCCGTCCGTCGCCGTTCATGTCGGCTCGGCAAACCGTCGGGGCAATAATCGTTTCCGTTCCAACCGTAAATCGCCAAGGAAGCGAGAGGTCGGACCACTTTCCATCGACAAAGGATTTTGCGTAAACCGCGTGATCGCCAGGAGTAAGACCTTCCGTATCAAACGAGGCGATAAATGAACCGTTGCTATCCGTTTCGACCGTTTGGACAAAGACGGGTTCGGAGTGAACTTCGATCCGTACAAGCGACGAAGGTTGCGCATAGCCAAACACGGAAAGCGCTTCTCCGCGAGCGATCGAAACAACCGAAGAGGCGACAACCGGAGGAAGGAAAATTCCAGTCGTCTCCGTAACCTCATCTCCTTTTCTAAGAAGTGGAAGTGTGACCGGAAGCGTTGTCCCATGGTCCGTTATAGCGATAAAGCTAAAGGTATGAAGACCGTCGCCAAGAAGCGGAACCGTAACGGTAAACGTACCAAACCGATCCGCGCGCACCGTTTCAACCTCAACGCCATCTTGCAAAACACGAACAAGGGCGCTTGGAATCGTACTCCCTCGAAAAGCACTCGAACCCGTAGAAATAGACGTTGAGCCAGGAGTCCCGCGATAAACCGACGGGACGGCGGAACCTCCGCTACTTCCCGAAACCGTCGACTCGTCGTTATCCGTATAGGAATCGCACCCCGAATCCGCTGGATAATCCTCGACTCCATTACCATCATTATCTTGACCGTCGTAACATTCGTAGCCCGCGTTAATCGTAAGCGAAAGGTTCGAACTCTGCGCCCCGAGAGCTCCGAAAAAATCCGAAAACGCGAGCGCGACAAGCGCAAAACAAACAAGACCTGCAATCACAACCGGATAATGCTGTTTTACGTGTTTATGAAACATATTAACTCGCGACAATCGAAAGGGTCATATCGATTTCATAGCTTCCAACCCCTTGCTCGGCCGGAATCGTTTGTGAAATATCAATATCGGTAATATCCCAATAACAACTCGTATCCGCGCTTCCATCGGCGGAGGCAAGCGTAATCGAGTCCGTCGTTCCCTGGTTAAACGCCGAAGATGAACCGAGGGTAATCCCCGTCGTCGCACACCCGCCTTCCGGCGTAATCGTCGCCCCGCTCGCATCAATCGTCATCTGCCCTCCGAGCGAATCCGCGTCACCCCCGTCTCCAGCGCTTGCCGTCGGATCATTATAATCATAGTCTACCGTTCCATTCCAAAACGCCGTCGCGCCACCCGTCGCCGCAATCGAAAGAGTCCAAGCCGAAGCCCCCGTCCCGTTTGTTACGCGAATTTTTTCGCTCGCCGTTCCAAATACTCCGGTAATTGTTTGGTAAACGAGTTTAAGAAGGGCCGTGGTCATAGCCATTGTCGGAGAGGCGACGGTCGTCCCTCCGGAATCAACAATATCAACGCCGAGCGATCCGCTTGTAATATCGTGTACGACCGCTCCGATAAAATCGTCCGAATCTTGGTCCATCCAGTTTAAATAGATCCGCTCGTCGCTCAACATGTTCGCTCCAAAACTCACCGTCGTAAGATCAACCGTCGAGTTCAGGGTACGCGTAGATTCGGCGCTCCAAGTCGACATTCCGTCCGTCGACGTTTTATAATGAATCAACTGCTTGAGACGGTCGTCCGGATCCATCGTCGAATACATCGCGTAAATCGTATCGTTCGCCGTATCGCGCGCAAGCGAAACCTGCACAACCGGTCGACTACTATCCGTAATAACGTCGGTCATCGTCGTCCAACTCGAGCCGTCATAACTGTAGGTGTCGATATCCCCGTTTCCATTGACCGGTCCAAGGATCGATTCGTCTCCAATGACGGCTAAATAAATCGCGTAGCTCGACCCTCGGAATGTCGCAGAAATCGTTGGATCAAACGTCGTATTATCGTCGAGTGTCGTCGCGATCGACGTCCACCCAGCGCCCGCCCAAGACGTCGAGCTCGCCGTCCATTCGCGGGAATAAATTATATCCGCAGAGACGTCTTGCCAAATCACCACAAGATCATTTCCGTCGGGAAGAAGAATTAGATAATCGTCTCCCACAGCTATTCCAGAAGTTACCATCTCGGTCCAAGACTGAGCAACCGTACATCCCGACGAACAACGGAGAAAAAACGGATCGTTACCATCGGCTAGCCCAACAAATAATTGACCGTCACCCGCCTTGGTAATTCCTACGTTTTGAGCCCCCGTTGCGACCGCAGCAAGCTGTGTAAGTGTGATTACGCTTGCTGTTTTTGTATCATCACTTGTATCAAGGCGCGTGTAATAAATATCATCTACTCCATCGTCGATCGTCGCTACATGAATGTAGTTTCCCGTTGTATCCCCCGGTGTCCAGCGGTCGTACCAAACCGCAATTGCGATACAGTCCGCTGTGTTAACCGAATCAAAGTTGTTCACTTCCGTCGCCCAACTTGCGCCACCGTCCGTTGTTTTTTTATAGTTGCAAGATCTGTCCGCGTCAACATAGAACGCGTAACCAATGGTATCACTTATAAACACCGTGTTTACCCCCGTATTAAGACCCTCTCCAGCAACATCGCTTGCGGTTGAGTCCAACACGACCTCGGCGGAGTAAGTCGAGGGACGAACCGTCGAGGTGCCGGTGAGACGAATCGGGACTTCTTCGGTCACCGCACCTCCGCCAACAACTGTTACATCGGCGTTTGGGATATTAATCTCGAAGTCCAAACTTCCTTCCGCCCCACTCGCGAGATCGAACACGGGATAAAAACACATCTGTGTCGTCCCAACCGTAACGTCCCCCGTCACAACGGCGACTTCCCCCGCAGAAAACGCAGAATCTGTTCCAAACAACGATTCTCCTCCGTCGTAGGAGCAGGTTTCCGTCTCTTCGTAATACAAATCCAGGTTTGTTACCATCGTCTCCGCGTCGATCGCACCGGTTTCAAGAATACTAATCGACTCAATATCCGCCGTTCCCGAATCGCGCCTAAACGTAAACGCTGCTCCAATATATTGATTGGTCGCGCTACTTGTAAAACTTGTCGTCTGTGTTCCCTCGGTATCGATATACATCTTTGTGCCCGTCGTAAGATCGGCGACAATAACGCCGTACAGGTCGTCTAGAAACGTATCAACAAATGTTGCAAAAATGCGCTCGTCGGACATGATATTCATCTGCAAGCCATACAAATCGTCATCATAGGTATAAAATGGACCCCCAAGGCTTTCCCATGTCGTCATTCCGTCACGGGAAAGAACCGAATACGACGCCGCAGAGTAAGCATCCGCGATAATTTGTCGTATTGTATACACAAGAATAATATCGTTTGTATTTTGATCGAACGCAATTTTTACGCCCGAAATACCAAACGGGGTATTTGTAAAAACATTCGTTTTCGCTGTCCAACTTCCATTGTACACCCACGTCAATAAATCATGCGTATTAACCGTAAATGCGTTCGTGTCATCGTTCACCGCAAGATAGAGATCGTTTGTTGTCTTATCTAACGTCACCGCCAAGGACGAATCATACGTTGCGTCGATATTGATCGTGTTGCTAAGCGTCGTCCATCCGGCTCCGAGCCAGCCCGACGCGTCGTCGTATTCCCGCCACAAGATCGACGTCGCGGAAGCGTCGTACCAAATATTCATAATATCAGCGTCGGCAAGAGGGAGCTGTACGAGAAATTCGTTTTCGGCATTTGTAATACCGGACGACGCCATTTCAACCCAGGTTTGTGCCGTCGTACAGCTCGCCGTGCATCGAAGAAAAAACGAGTCCGTTCCATCCATTAGCGCCGTATAGAGCACACCATCGGTTGCTTTTGTAATCGTCAAAGATTCGGCTCCCGCACCTGCTAAAGCCCCCTGTGTAAGAGTTACCACGCTTGATGATTTTGTATCATTGCTTGTGTCTAGTCGAGTATAGTAGACGTCATCAAGACTCGTGTCGAGCGTTGCAACGTGAATATAGTTCCCAGTCGTATCCCCCGGAGTCCAGCGGTCATACCAAACTGTAACTTTAATACAGTCTGTCGTGTTCACAGAATCAAAGTTATTGACCTCGGTCCCCCAACTCGCTCCCCCGTCCGTTGTTTTTCGATAGTTACACGATCCATCCGAATCGACATAAAAAACATATCCGTTCGTATCGCTTACAAACACGATGGAACTGTGCGGATTGCTATTTGACGGGCCGCTCGTCGTAACCGCTGTGTCGAGCGCGACCGGAGCGCTTACGGCAAGGCGCTGAAGAAACCAAAACGTTGCAATCGCCGAGAAAAAAACAAGTGCACCGGCGATAAGCGGGCGCAACCTGTTGAGCATTAGGCTAGAGATTCGCATAGGCGAAGACCTACGTTATCTCCGAGTCGGCTTGCGAGCGTTCGGACTTTTTTGCACGAGAGACGCGCCTCGCTTTTTTTACCGGCGCCTTCTTTGTGGCGACCCGCGTTGGCTTTTTCGTTTTTCGACTTGGTTTTTTTGCGGGCGTTTGTTTTTTCGCCGTCGCTGGAGCGAGAACGGTTTGCCCGTTGAATAAGAAGTATGGCGCACGTAGTCCGTTTACACGAACGAATACTGCGTAAGGGATGCCCCGCTCGTTCGCAAAATCGATAGCCGAACTTTTCTTCTTGATCGTAATAGGAGTCCAAGACTTTCGCATTTTCGCAACCCCAAGCGTTCGGCGAGCAAAGAGAACAAGTAGAATAAGAAGAGCGAGAACGCCGACTTCGATCGCGAGACCCGGAAGAGAAGGTATCATGAAAAACCAAAGCTTCTTTGATTCTACGGTCGTTAACGCTCCTCCGGTATTTAACCCAACCTGTGCGCTATCGTTTTTATCGTAGGAAAATTGCGCTCTTGCAGAGTAAAGTCCTCCCCAAAACGTTGGTTTCATCTCAAAATTAAACTCGTAAGTCTCTCCGCGCAAAATTGGGAACTGTCCTCCAAATTGTTCGTACTGTTTTCCAAAGAAGTAGCGCACGTCGACAAGTACGTCCGTATCAACGGAAACATTTCCAATGTTTTTTACGGATGGAAGGAAGAAAATACCACCGTCACGTTTATTCAACCTGAATTGTGAAAAAATAAGGTTGCGCTCAATATCTCCCGGAACGGTCATAGCGACGCGAAGCCCACTTCGCATAGAAAGCGAAACGCCCGATTCCGCTTCTTGCGGTTTAATTTCTTGGATCAAAATACACCCGTTTGATTCCCCAACTTGTGCATTTGCCGGAACGGAAATCGTAAACGGAACAAGTAAATCTTTCCCCGCTGGAATTACGATATCGACCGAACCGGGAACACTTCCGAGCGTTACGCCGTCAACGTAAACGGGAGGAACAACGGTTACGACCGGAGGAACTTCAACGTCAGGAGTTTCTACGGCTCGCTCCTCCGAATCTTCAGAAGGAGCTTCTTCGATAATCGCAAATGTTGAGAGGTCAAAGCGAATCCAAGATCCAACGCCGGTCGCGATGTCCGAAATCTGACCACAGGCAAACCCACCCCCCGTCGAAGGCGCCGAATCCCGCGCATACAAAAGCAAATGTTTTTCTTCGCCCGAGTTATTAATTACACGCACCCCTTCGTTAATTGTTGTTCCAGCTTCGGCAGTATGAACAAAGATCGATTCCGTTCGATCATTATCTTCTCGAGGAAAGGCTGGACGTACTCCAAATGAAAGCGCAGCGTTCGCTTCGGAAGGTAGTATCCCGATACACACTACAAGGAGCAGTAAGCTAGAAATAATCTGTTTCATATCCTCCTTTACGCGTTAAGACGCAACGATCGAAAGCACCATATTAATATCGTAATCCGCTGCAGCTGGTTGTTCTGCAGGAATCGTTTGCGAAAGCGAAACGCCTCGGATATACCAATCTCCAATGTCGCTCGATTCGGACGCGCCGGTCGCTACGGTAATCGAATCCGTCGTCCCCTGGTTAAACGCCGAGGAAGTACCGAGCGTAACACCGGTCGTGTTACACGAGTCGCACTGCGCGGCGGTAACAGAGCCCGCTGCCGGGTTAATCGTAAGTTGACCCGCAAGCGAGTCCGCGTCGCCTCCATCCGCACATCCCGACGTTGTTGGATCGTTAAAATCAAAGTCCGTTCCTGCGGAATCCCAAACAGCCGTCGTTGCCGAAGCCGCAACCGAAACCGTCCACCCGTTATCCGCCGCGTCAGGATTTGTAATATAAATTTGTTCCGAAGCCGTTCCAAACGTTCCCGTGACCGTCTGACAACCGAAACTAAACGTCGCCGCGTTCATAGCAACCGTCGGGCTCCCAACCGTTACATAACTCGAGTTCGTAATATCAACCGCAAGCGTTCCGGCATTAATCGTTTGCGTAAAGTTCGAGGTATCGGCGGCAAAAATCGATACTGTCGCTCCCGCCAATAATAAAACAAGCGCGACCGCAAAACGTATTGGATATGATAAAAGTAAACGTACTTTCACAGAAAAATCCTTGCCCCCATTTTACCATTATTTACAGGGTGATTCTTCGGCCCCTGTGCACAGCCTCGGAAGCGATTGCGATAAATTAAATTCATGTTTTGTCGTAGCAAATCCCCCGTCCGAATCGATCGTTAATTCCACCCCGAGTCCCCTTTGCGTTTCGGTTGAAAAGTACTGATCGAAGAGAAAATTTCCAAGGGAATAATAGATCATTTTCCCGTTATATTCCTCGCTCTCTTGGCGGACATGAGGATGATGACCAATAATTAAATCTGCGCCATTGTCGATAAATGCGTGAGCGAGAGATTTTTGGCGGTCGTTTGAGGTGGTCATGTACTCGGTGCCCCAGTGGATTGAGACGATGACAAGGTCGTGAAGTTCGGATTGCGCACTGATAACCTCTAACGCTTTTTCGATATCAAGCCGTACCGTCGCGTCATGCAAGCCGACGAATGCGACCGATTGTCCCGCAAGTTCTGTTACGTAAACCTCGCCAAGCGCCGGATCAATCGGGTGACCGAACTGTTCTATCCCCACTTCATCCAAAACGGTTTTCGTATTCGTAAAATCATCTTCCCCAAAATCGAAGGTGTGGTTGTTTGCGAGTGAGACGATATCGACTCCCGAACGGTCAAGACCCTCAATCGCCTCCCGCTTGAACGAAAATCGCGTCGAGAAATCCGGGGTTTTTTGGTGAACGACCGGAATCGGTCCTTCAAGGTTTGCGACAACAAGATCAAACTCGGAGAAAAACGGGGTCACTTCGGTAAAATGACGATCAAACCCGAGCGGACTTCGCTCCGCAAGTGTCTCAACGTGACGACTTAACATGATATCACCGATAAACAACATCGACGCTTCGGTCAACGGAATTTCTCTTGGGGTTGCGGGCACAAGTTCAGTCCACGACACCATTTCTTCTTGGATTTTTTGAGGAAGTAGTGTGAAAACGACTACCGCGAAAATCGCGAGGGTCATCGAAATACCAACTGTGACTACTTGAATTTTTGTCATATTACGTAATTGCGAGAGCGAACTTTTGTATTCGCTGTGCGCCAGCGTTAAGAAGAAGCTCGGCAACGGCGTCGGTCGTCGCGCCCGTTGTTACAACGTCGTCGACGAGGAGGAGGGCTTTTTGATTAACGTCGCCGGTAATTCGAAATGGATTATCGCGCATTTGTGCTTTTCGTTCTTCCTCGGAAAGAAGCGCTTGACGCACTGTTGCGCGAGTGCGAGAAACAATAGAAAGCACGGGGAGTTTTAACCGTTTACCGACATGCACCGCAATCTCTTCCGCCTGATCGAATCCTCGCTCGCAAAATCGCTTCCGGTGGAGCGGAACGAAGACAACTCCGTCGACGTCGAGCGCAAACGCATGAATTCGTAAAATCTCTCGGTCGATTCGTTCAAAAATACGATCGCGCGCCGTCTCGTCGAATTCGTATTTCCAAAGATGGATAAGTCGATCAAGAATTTCGTCGTCGTACTTCCCAAGCGCAATCCCCTTCTCCGATAAAAAAGCCTTCGTCTTCCATTTAGAATCGCACGACGTGCAAAGTACCGCCCCTTCCCCGCGACAAGAAACGCAAAAACGCGGAAACACCGCGTCGAGCGTTAATGAAATTAGTTCGGCAACTACTCCCATTGGAATCCATTTACAAGCCACTTTCCGTCGATCTTTTCCATATTCAAGCGAATTTTTTGGTAGCGCGTCGAGGTATTTGCAGGAGAACTGATCGTCTCCGTTCGTTGCGTTTCGACTTCGAGAACGGCCGTCGCTTCCGTTTGCTCAAGGGTTTTTACCGAAATCACACGTGTTGAAATGCCGTAGTAGTCGCTCCCGCCCGAGAGTCGTGCCTCGGCCGCAATTGTCTCGAGTTGCTCCTTCATAGCCGGAGTCCCAAGCGCAATGATATCATCGATATTTTCGTATCCTGCCTCGGAGGAAAAACTTCCGTAGCGTTCAACGAATGTACGCGCAACCGGCTCGGGCGTCGCGACTGGCGCTCCAAATACGACGGAAGGGTCGAAATTCTCGGGAAGATTCGCTTCTATAATCGTTCGATCCGGATCCCCAAAAAGCGGTTCTTTTCTATTCTTAAGATAAAGAACAAGCGCGATAACAAGTAAGGCGATGACCCCTAGCGCGAAGAGTAACTCAAGGACTTTTTTTCGTTCCATATTATTGTTGTTCAGCAATTTCTTTTACGACGTCGTCAGGCGTTAATTCCTTCGGTGGTTCGGGTTCGAGAGCTTCGGGTTTTGCGACCTCTTCGGTCTTCTTTTTCGCGAAGGTTGCCTCAAAATCCTTCCTCGCGCGCTCGATTTCGAGAAGCTGTTCAGGATTTGTCGTAATAAGTTGGTCCTCGGTGTAGGACGCAACAATTTTAATCGCGGCGTGTTTTGCTCCCGCGAAGAAAATCCCCTCTCCAACCGCCGCTTCAAGAAGAAGATAGCGTTCGCTTTGCGTTAAATTAAACGTTTCCGCAACCGTTGCGATTCCCGCCGGGGACTGCTTAAGAAGAAGTTGCATCGCAGAGTTTGTCACGATCGCCCGTCCGTACGGATTTGTTAAAAAGTCATTAACATCTTGCGTAATCGTCGTTACCCCAAGGAAATATTTTCGGGCGCGTTTAACAAGCGCAAAAATAAACTTCGCGCTATCCTCGTATTGCATTAACCACCACGCCTCGTCGATCGCAAGCACTCGCTTCTTTCGCTCGCTTCGCACTACGTTCCAAATATAGTTAACGATCGTATAAATTGCCATCGGGCGAAGTTCGTCCTCGAGGTCGCGTACGGAGAAAATGACAAGCTGATTTTGCATCTCAACCGTTGTTGGCGAATTAAGAAGTCCGGAGAATGTTCCATCTGTATACTTTTGTAGTCGCGCAACGAGATCCTTTCCACCCTCCATTCCCTCGAGAACCTCTTCAAGATCTTGCAAAATCGGAAATTCAACGCCGTCGAGCGCGGAAATCGAAAGGTCTGGCGTAATATCTTTCTTCGCGTAGGCTTCGATAAGCGCACGATCAAGCATCGAATCTTCTTCCGGCGTAAATCCGCGCGCGTTACTCGTTCCAATCGGTTGCCCGATCATGATTCGTAGCAACCCCTTAAGCGTAATTACCGCGCTTCGCAAAATATCCTCGACCGAAGTCTCCTCTCCGACCGCGCGTGGAAGATCAAACGGGTTAATTTTACTGTCGGAGGCCAAGGACACGTTTACATACGTTCCCCCGACGGCGTCCGAGAGTGTCCGATACTCCATTTCCGGATCGATAATAATCACGTCGGTCCCCATCATGAGCGACCGCAGAACTTCAAGTTTTACGGCGTAACTTTTTCCCGCTCCGGAAGTAGCAAATACAACCGCATTCGCGTTTTGAAGCGAGAAGCGATCAAACAAGATAAGCGAATTATTGTGCCGATTAATACCGTAGAGAATTCCTTTATCGCTTGTAAGATCCGACGAGATAAACGGGAAGCTCGAAGCGATCGGACTTGTGTTCATGTTAAACGTGATCATTAACTGATCATTTCCAAGAGGCATCGTCGAATTAAACCCTTGCTCGGCTTGGTAATATCCACGCTTTGAGAAAATAAGTTTTGAGCCGAAAATCGATTCGATTTCCCCGGTACGCGTATCAAGTTCCGCCTTATCCTTCGCGTAAATCGTTACGTAAAACGCAAATTGGAAGAAGTGCTCAACGCCCTGGGTAAGGTCGTCTCGAAGTTGCTCCATGTCGCGAAGCGCCGTTTCTCGAAGCGGATCGCGAGGCGCTCCCTTTTCCGCGTCTCCCGAAAGTTGCGCGCCAACGACTCCTACGCGATTTTTTAACTGTTTTAAAATCACCTCTGACTTAACCGGATAGAAAAACATTCCGATATCAATCGTTCCGTTGTAGTTAATCACCGGCGCCCCCCAACCGATTCCAACGTAACGTGGGTACGCGATTACAAACAAGGTTCGAACATAATTCCCGCCGATTCGTAAAAAATCCGGTTGAATTTGAAACGCCGCCGGTGCGATCAAGTCACGAACCGTTACCGCCCCTTGTTGATAGAGCCGTTCGTCGGCAAGGGTCGCCTTTTGCTCCGCAAGCTTTTTTTGCTCCTCGGTAAGCGGTTTTAGGGCGACCGACTTCCCGCTCTCGCGATTTAATTTTGTAATGTCAATCGCCATATTAGTGTTCTTCAACCCGTAAATCGCCTACCGTCCCCATTTTTTGTGTATCGAAAATATCCGGGTTATAGACGTTGTAATAAAGCTCGATCAAACTTTGCGTATCGAGCACTCCGCTTGAAAGCGACATGCTCGAAAGCCCCGAGCGAATAATTTCGACGCGTTGCATAAGCGCGTGACGCCTTTCGAGGAACTGCTTCCGCTTAAGCCGAACAACGCGCGCCGGCGACAAGGCCTCCGAAAGCTTCGTCCAAAAATTGCGTTGTTTATCGCTAATCGGATCGTACGGGACGATGACGTAGAACCGCTTCTGCATAATCTCCCCAAGCTCAACGAGATCGTGAACGAACGTCTTATACTCCGCGATTTGCGAGCGCAAAAGATCGTTTTTTAGGTTTCGCTCCTGCTCGTCGAGCGCCGCCATATATTTATCGATATTCATTTTCCGCGACTGGATCGCAATTTGGATCGGATACTCGAGTCCGTTTAAAAATTGCATGTACGCTTGGATTGTCGCTTGTTGTTCTTCGACGGATTTAAGCGCAAAGTTAATCGAGGAGACCATGAGCACCGCCCGCAAAGTCCCGTCCTTCATAATAACGCAATCCTCGCGAATCTCCGCGATATCGAGATAGCGTTGTGTTGGTGGCCCCGGTTTTGCTTTCTTGTGACTATTTGTCATAAGGCTTGTCGATCACGTCCGTTTCCGCTTGATAGGCGCCTCCGGTATTTACAATCAAACTCAACTCCGAAAGCTTCGACGACTCCATCTTCGGTTTTGTCGGAATCATCTCTACCTCTTCTTTTTCAGGTTCCCGCAAACGCTCGCGAATCTCCGCGTCCGTCACCCGCTTGTCCCAAACCCGCACCATCGGCTTACGAAGCGTTTGGACCATGTTAAGTAAAATAAAATGGAAGGGCTGACCGTTCACTTTCGCAAACGCGAAAATAATTCCGAGAACCGTAATTGGAATTGCAAAAAGAAGAACTGGGACAATGCTTAAAAAAACGCGGTAGACGATTGCGTCGAGGAGTAACGTAACAAGTAAAATGACAAATTGACGGCCGGTAATCGGGCCGATAATTTTCGATTCAACATCGAGGAATTGCGGAACAACAAATTGATCCTGCATAGGTCTAGTATACCATATGCTGGTTTGCAAGGATGATCGCCTTAACTTCGCCTGGGGTCAAACTCTCAAGCCCCGCGTTACGACGCTTAGCGGAAATTTCCGCAATCGCCGTTCCGCTTGCGAGCGCCTCTTCAAGCATCGTTCGATAAAGCGTAAAAAGCGGGCTCTTACGGAAAGCCTGTACGCCGGCAATTCGCTCCTCTTCGGAGTTTTCGCGAAGCGCCAAGACCTTATCCTCGAGCTTTTTCCGCGCTTCGTCGGGTCGCGAGGACAATCGCCGAAACTCTTCGACCCCCATCGTCTTCAACTCGTCGACGGCCGAGAGAAGTTTTGGAACATATTTTACATCCGTTAATCGCCCGCGTCCGTCAACCGGCGGAAGACTCTCCGAAGAAAGCCGAGGTGCAACGGGTTCCGGTCGCGAAGCCTGCATCGCCTCTTTAATCTTCGCAACGTCAAGTTTCGCCTCCTGAAGCGCCAACTCCTCTTCTTTACTTCTCGACGCCGAAACCCTGGCCCCCGTTTCGGTCACAACTTCCTCCTCGCTTGACATCTTCTTTGTTATTTCCGCGTGGCGTAACGAAAGAATCTCCTGCTCTTTCTTCGCAAGATCCGCTCCATCCGCCTCCTCGCGTACCTCGGCGACCGCCTGTCCAGCCTCCCGATCTTTCATGTTGTGGAGAAGCTTTAACGCCTCATCCACCTCCTCGGCCGTAAATCCAAATCGTTCTAAAAGAAGGAGCTCGGCCTGCTTATCGGTTCGAATCCCGCGTACAAAAATTCCCGCAAATTGCTCGGTCGTTGCCCTCGGCACCCGTCGTTTATCAAAAAGGGCGTAGAGACCGTCCATATCATATTTATGGACCGATAAATCAATCGTCTTGCGAGCACCTACCGCCTTTACGTCCGAAGCCTCTTCCTTCGAAATAAGTTCTTCTTTAGCGGGTTGTGGCATCTTCTTCGCGGTCTCAATCATCGTCTTAATCGGATTCTTCGCCTCAAGTTCCGCCTCCATCCGCTTTACCTCCTCAATCGTAAGCGCCTCCGCGACCTCTTTTACTTGTTTCTTTGGAAGCGCACGAAGATTTTTTACAGGACGGTTCGTCGTCGCAAGTGCTTCGAGGTGTGCGTAAGCTTTCTCGATTTCTTCTTTTGTAAGCGGTCTATCGCTATCCATGAACGGCTCAGTAACACTCGGTTTGCTCTTTGAGACTTCCTTCATCTCTGCCTTTACTTCTTCTTTTACTATTTCTTTCGTAGGCACGGGTAACGCTTTAATTTCACGATCGAGCGCCTCGATAATCCCATTCGCCGACTCTTCGGACAACTCAAGCCCACCTATATTTGTCCCCCGCGTCAAAAACGCCTTAAGCCAATCCCCGTCTTTCTCGCCCTTAATGTACTGCTGTGTCAAAAAAACAAATCTCTGCTGAAGCACTGGCGGTAAGCTCGCTCCGTGTTTTTCAAGGAGTCCCGTAGCAACAGCGTCTGGTTCATGTTCAGGCTTTGCGATTCGATCCTTCGGATACTTCGAAACATCGCCTCCCCATCCCTTAATAGCCTCCTCTACTCCGGGAATAAAATTCGCTAACGGTAGCAACCTAAACCCCGCAAGATCCGCCGCAATCTTCTTCGCCGTTTCTTCATCAACTCCAAACGCCTGCGCAATAAGCGTTGGCATTTGCTCAATCTTCATTTCATTTTTAACAACTGCAGCGGTTAATTGTACAAGTTCTTTTCGGCGCTCCTTCGGTAATCCGTAATTCACAATAACATCGTCAAAAACATGCCAAAGGCTTACATTGGTAAGAAACCCGTGAATCGCCGGTATTTTTAACAACCCCCCTTTATTTTCCATACTATGGATTACCTCCAAAGACCTCAAGCGCCTCAAGTCTCTTGTCGAGATCCGCAAGTCGTCTAGCCTCTGCGCGATCCTCTGCGCGTGCCGAAGCGAGAAGTGTCGGAACTTCCATTCCGATCATTCCACGAATCGTATCCATCGACTTTTGAATATTGCCCTGCATTGCAACATCACCCGAACGTTCCGCTTTCGTAAGCTCTGTTTCCAACGCGCTAATCGTCTTATTTGTAACCGACTTCATCATTGCTTTATTAAGATCAGATCCAGCCGAAACTCCAGCGGATAACTTATGAATTTCCGTCGGTCGGTTGTTTACAACTATATTAATCGCACGCGTAGATGTTTTTTGTCGATCAACATTCGGACTTGCAAACATACCGTTCGGAGCGAATCCCATTTCAGTAATTGACCCCGCCGTTGTTGATTGTGCGCTTGCAAGTGTTGCCAAATATTTCGCAGCCTTAGAGACATCGCCAGCCGTCGTCGCAGCGTCTCTTTGTTTTTTCAGCTCAGCAACGATTGGCGTTGCAACCGCTGCGGTCATACCCGATAAGTCGATGTGGGCGTTTGCCAGTCCTTGCGCGACCACCTCTACCCGACCAGCATCAACGACTCCACCAACTTGCAAGTTCGGAAGATCAACCCTTTCTCCCGCCCTAACCAGGCGCTCTACGTCACCAGCGGTAAGAGTTGGCTTATTTAAATCATCAGCAGGCGGTGGCGGAACAGGTGGCGGCACTGCGCCCGGAACAGCCGCCCCTCCCCTTCCTATGAAATCAATCATGATCTGCTCTCGTTCCGCATTCGTCATTAGTGGATTTTGAGCAAGCTGGCGCTCGTAATCTGCTCCATTAGCCCAATCCCTAGCGGCCTCTTGTACATCTTGCTTGGTTCCGCGCGCAGCGGCAAGTGCATCGTCAAAAAGCGTAACCACGCTGCCGTCTGGCCTTCGTCCGGTTGTTTTACGATGAAGCGCAAGCATCAGTTCAGGGTCCCTCATTGACTCCTTTGTTAGTTCCCTCAAAACTTCCTCCGGCTTCATGGACTCGACAAGCTTTCCAATAATCTGCGCCCTTGTCTTACCTGGTTTTCCATTAACCGCTGGTTGATCGGTAATAAGGTGAGCCTTCGCGAGGCGCGTCTTTGTATCGAGCTCTTTCTTTACCTTATCGTCCCCAAAAGCATCTGCGCGTTCAGTATCGGTCATGTTAACGTAAGCTGAATCAATAGCGGTAATCGCGGCATCAACCTCGCTAGCGGTCCTTCCTTGGCTTTCGAGCCCGCTTCTTGTCTTATCGGCAAAATTTTTGTCGGTAGCGACACGCTTTTTGTACTCATCCGCCTCCATTCTCTGTCGAGTCGTCATCACACTCTTTTTGTCGTTACCGGAAGCGATCAGCATCGCCATACCAGCAGCTTGTTCGCTCGTGTAATTCTTAACCGCCTCCTGCGCCTTCTTCTTCTCGTCACTGCTAATACTTTCGGCGTAGTTCTCAACTCTTCCACCCGCCCCGGCAACATACCCTCCAACAAGTGCGCCACCCGGTATATTACTATTCTGAAGCCTAGCTCCTAGCCCTCCAATACGACTACCAAAGTCTTGACCGATTTTTGTCTTTAATTCAACCTGCTTACCAACAAACTTTCCAGTCGTTTTTGCAACTCCAAGCGTAGACATCTTTGCGAGTTTGGCGGACCAGCCCGGAAGTTTTGCAACAAGGTTTCCGGAGAATTCGCCCAGGGACGCCGCGGAACTCGCGGCGAGTTGCATACCGATCACGAGGAGCATAATCCCAAGTCCAAGGCTTAGAAGTTTTGCCGGCTGAAAAATCTCTAGAAACGAACTTGCAACTTCATTTTCAAAGAACGTAAAACCCTCCGTCTCCGCAAGAGCAGCGCCCTGGCTTGCGGCCGCAAGAGAAAGCCATAAGAAAAATGCCAAAATAGGACCTATCGTAAGCGCCCCAACAAATCTCTTTCGCCACTCACTAACCGCTCCCGAAGCGCCCGGAAGTGTATCCCCAAGCCCATAAAAGAACATGGCGACCGGTGAAAGAACTACAAGCATCCAAAGAACGACAACTCGATAAACAAATACAATGCCAAGAATGACAAGGGTCATTAATACGATTGCAAGGAGGAAGGTTGAAAGGAACGAGTTTACAAGGAATCCAACTGCGGAAGGAACATCAGATTCAAGATCGATATTTCCGACTACGTTCCAACTTGTCGAGAGAATCGCATTAATCTGAAAAAGTTCAACGAAGTTACCCGTTGCGACATCGAGTGCATTAACAAACGTAAGCATTACAACCTGACTTGCGTCGATAAGGAGAAGTGTGATTGTCTTGCTAAAATTTACGAGAACAACCGCTAAGAATACCCGCCCGATTGCTTGTTGCGCTCCCTGCGCGCCACCCCCCATTCCAACCATTGTACGAATAGCGATGGCAAGGAGAATGATAATCACGCTCATGTTTACGAGGTCGCGCATGATAGGCCAACCGATCGTGACGACAAAACTATCTCCGAAACTATTGTAGTTTAGGACGTTGATCAAAATTCCGATAATCGTTGGGATAAGGTATCCGATCGCCTTTCCAATTGCGCTATAGATAGCCGCAAGTGCTGTAATAAGAAGAGAGATCGTTTTGTCCGTAAAGAAGTAGGTCCCGACCGCGCCGCCTAACACGGCGCCTCCAGGAACTGCAGCGATTGCGGTTCCCGTAGCTAGTCCAGCACCCGCTTCGGATATGCTATCCACGCTCCCTAATGGATCCCCCGGCAGACCCGAATCGCTTTCCCCAAAATGATTGTCAGCTAAAACGATACCGCCCGGAACTAATGATGAAAGGAGGATCGTAAAAAGGGCGAGAACAACAACGCCAAGGCGGAGGGCCCTTGAGATAAAATGCCTAAAAAATGAAAGGGATGCGACAAGCTGCATTTGTGAATATTGTACCACAAACAAAACGGGTGGAGGAAAAGATTTCCCCCACCCGTACGACTA
>CAZBFR010000013.1:0-17855 GCA_964491425.1 uncultured Gammaproteobacteria bacterium | reverse complement strand
ACGCTTCACATTGGAAATCTCTTTGGGGCGCTCTTCCCCGCCGTCGAACTCCAAAAAACGCACGACTTGTATTTAATGATCCCGGACTACCACGCGATTACCGTGGAACATGATCCAAAGACGATTAAGGCAAATATTCGCTTTGCCGTCGCAACCTATCTCGCTTGCGGGATCGGCCCGAAAAAGACGGTGATTTTTCAACAATCGCGGATTCCGGCACACACCGAGCTTGGATGGGTCATGGAGACGCTTACGTCGATCGGTGAAGCGGAGCGCATGACGCAGTTTAAAGATAAATCAAACGGAAAAGCGAAAGTATCGGTAGGACTTTTCACCTATCCGATGCTAATGGCGGCAGATATCTTACTCTACAAAACGAACGTCGTTCCGGTTGGCGCCGACCAAAAGCAACACGTCGAACTCGCTCGTGACCTCGCCGAACGCTTTAACCGAATCTACGGTGAGACATTTGTTATTCCAGAACCGCTAATACGCACATCCGGCGCGAGAATCCGATCACTTACAGAACCGGAAAAGAAGATGAGTAAGAGCGCACCAAACGCGAAGAGCTATCTTTCGGTTATGGACGATGATGATATTTTGAAGAAAAAGATCATGTCCGCTGTTACCGATTCCGAACGCAGAATTACCGCCGACCCTACGCGCCTCGGCCTCCACAATCTTCTTACAATCTTCTCGCTCGTGTCGGGACATACAATTGAAGGGCTCGCGGTACGCTATGAAAACGCGGGAATGAAGGAACTTAAGGAAGACCTTGCCGACGCGGTTGTTGGGTTTATCGCCCCGAAGCGTGAAGAGATTAAGACGCTCCTAAAAGACGAGGGGGCAATCGATAAAATAATCATTGACGGATCACGGGAAGCGGAAAAGGTAGCGAACCAAACAATGAAAACCGTCCGCGAACGTCTCGGCCTTTCTCTCTAATTTTAGCCATTTACCTTGACACAGTCCTTGACGAAGATGCATAGTTATGCTATGCTTCTTTTTCGTTAAGTTCATTGTGAGCGTCTCTGAGAGACAAGGACGTGCGCACCGCGCAAGCACTCGCCTCCACTGCGTCCCCCGCAGTTTCGAGTGTCGTCCCCTCTCTAGCGCAGATCCGTGTGCGGAACTGGTGATTCAGGCGTTCACGCCTAACGAGACTGCCCCGTCAGTCTCTCCCGGAAGTCCCTACGGCAAAGTAGGCGGTCCTCGATCGTCGACGCTCACAATTTCTCCAAGGCCCGCTGACAACTCCTCGTGTCGGCGGGCCTTTTCCTTTTGATTGACAAAAGTAAGGATTTGGTCTATTATCACGGGTCCAAATGGACACATCCCCACACCCCTCACCCCCCGAGGTTCAAATGAACGCAACAAATAACCACGACACCAACGAGTCAATCATCGCGACGGTGATCGGCCTCAGTCGGATCGTAGGCTTTGTCAAAGAGGTTCCGTTCACGGGACCCTGGTCGGCGACCATGCGCAAGGCGATTCTGCTGGAGCTCGGGGCAGAGACATGCAGGATTATCGAGGGCAAGCCCGGCGTCGCACGCGCGGTCAAATCCGGACACTACATCGTCGACGTTGAGATCGATAGCGTACGATACGCCGTCTGGATCGAGAGCCCGATCAAGGCGATGCTCGGCATGATCGACGAGCTCGTGCGGACGGCTATCGAGAAAACAGCGCCCGAGACGATCGAGGTCCACCTACAGGTCGGCCGAAAAGGCACCACCTACTACAAGGTGGACCAAGACCACATCGAAGACTGGGTCGATCGAGCGGTAGCGACCAATCCGACGCTCAAGCGCCGGAGGAGACGAGCCAAGTGTTGGAGAGAGATTCGGGATCTCTTCCGCTCAGCCAAAGACTCCCTCGCTGCGCGCAAAGGCCTCCGCACGATCGTCGCGAAGTACGACGTCCAGAACGTCGATCAGAAGTTCGAGCACGAGGTGTGGACCTTTACCGGCAAGGTCGACAATCTCGGCGTCAAGGTCACCGTTGACCGAAACGCCATCGTCCGAGATGACGAAGAGGAATAGCCTCTCGTCACCTCAATCGCGGCACCCCAACTACAACTCGGGGTGCCGATTCGTTTATCAACGAATTGACATTTTGGCCAAAATAGGCTATTCTTTGGGGGCAATTAGGGCATCTGGTAACCGCGGAAATCGCAAGATTTACGAGGAAAGTCCGAACACCTCGCGAAGAGCAATCCTCGCGGACAAGAAGTGTCGCTAACGGCGACCGGGATATAATCCATAAACCCAGGGAAAGTGTCACAGAGACAATACAGCAACGCTGGCTTCGCGCCGCAACGCTTAAGGTGAAAAGTAGTCGTAAAACGGCTTCCCCGGCTGGCGACAGTCGGGCGTGGTAAACCCACTTCGGTGCAAGAGCAAATTTGGTCGCTCGCTAGAGTGCCGTGGCAACACGGCGCCGAGATAAATGGTTACCGCCTACGCAAGTAGGAACAGAATTCGGCTTATAGATCCCCTATCCTGCAATATCAAGAATGCCCCGTTTACGCGGGGCGTTTTTGTTGCCTTTTTTGGCGTTTTCGGCCATACTCGAGGGACTATGAAACGGGTTGATCTTGCGCTTACGAGCCTTCTAATCCCTACCGACCTCTTTGCGATTTTTGCGGGGGCCGTTACCGCCTATCTCCTTCGTTTCGCCACGTTTTCGCAAACCGTCCGCCCTGTCGTGTTTGAACTTACACTTGCCGGATTTTTCCAAATCATTCTCGCAACTGCCCCGCTGTTTATTCTCCTCTTCGCCCTCTCAGGCCTTTACGCGCTTCGCTCTCGCGGAATTATTCTCGAGGCACTCCGAATCTTTGTCGCAACTTCCGCTGGGATGGCGCTCTTTCTCGCCGTCGGGTTTCTTTCGCGCGACCTATTCGAGTCTCGATTTATTTTCCTCGTCGCCTGGATCTTAATTACTGTCTTTGTCATTTTCGGGCGTCAACTTATCCGTCTCCTCCGCCTTGCGCTCCAACGTCGCGGAATCGGAGTCATGGCGATCGCAGTCATCGGAACATCTCCAACCGCAAAAGAACTCCTCGCGTATTTTAACGGGCAAAAAAGTTATCGAGTCGTCGATAGATTCGCGACCTGGAATAAGCTTACGGAAAAAACCCTCCTTTCCTACCGTGAAAGCGGAAGGCTCGACGCGATTTATCTCGCAGACGCCGAAAGCGACCGACGCCAAATCGACAATGCGAAAGCGTTCGCCGACCACTCCCAAATCGCTTTTTATTACTCCGCCGACCTTGTCCCGGGACAAGTTCTCAATCCAATTTTCCATACAATCAACGGTATCCCGATGATCGAGGTTCCGAAAACTCCGCTCGACGGCTGGGGCGCGATCTATAAACGCGGAGTCGATATTCTCGGAGCGCTTCTCCTTATCCTTCTTACCCTACCGCTCCAAATTCCGATTGCGCTTATCCTTATCCTTGAACGCAATGGCGGGGTTATTTACGCCCAACAACGAATCGGACTTAACGGCCGGCCTTTCTCGTTTCTTAAGTTTCGCTCAATGCGGAAAAATGCACACAAGGAACAATTTGATCCGGAGTTTCTAAAAAAGCACGGAAATAACCGGGACGACGCGATTTTCTTTAAACTTAAAGACGACCCGCGTGTAACACGATTCGGCCGTTTTATTCGTAAGTATAGTCTCGACGAACTTCCGCAACTCTATCTCGTCCTCGTTGGAAAAATGAGTCTCGTTGGTTCTCGCCCACACCTTCCCGAAGAAGTCGCGAAATATCCGCTCGAAGCAAAGCGAATTTTTACGCTTAAACCGGGAATTACCGGGATGGCGCAAGTAAGCGGACGCGCAGACCTTCGCTTCGAAGACGAAATCCGCCTTGACCTCCACTATCTCGAAAACTGGTCCCCCCTCCTTGATCTTGTCATTATTCTAAAAACACCGCTTGTCGTTCTCTTGAAAAAAGGGGCGTACTAGGCTAGGGTCATTCTATATGCGCGTTGCGCTCGTTCACGACCATTTGATCCAATCCGGAGGCGCCGAAAAAGTTCTTGAGGCGATCGCGGCGCTCTACCCAACGGCGCCGATTCATACGCTTCTTTACGACGCGAAAAACATGGACCCGGTTTTTGGTCATCGTGATATTAGAACCTCATTTCTTCAGCAACTATCATTCTCACATCGATTCGCTCGTTGGCTTCTTCCTCTTATGCCGAGCGCTACCGAGTCGCACAACCTCGAGGGAGCCGACGTCGTACTTTCAAGCTCGAGCGCATTCGCAAAAGGGATTATTGTTCCCGAACATGCCCTTCATATTTCCTACTGCCATACTCCAACCCGCTATCTTTGGACAGATACGCACTCCTACGTCGAAGAGCAAAAGGCTCCGCGTCTTGTAAAAAAATTCTTGCCCGTACTTCTCTCGCACCTGCGTAACTACGACCGACTCTCCGCGGAACGTGTCGATCATTTTATTGCGAACTCAAAGACGGTAAAGGCTCGAATCGCCCGCTACTACCAAAAAGACAGTACGGTCCTCTACCCTCCCGTTGAAACAGAGAAATTTTATCTTACGGGAACCCCGGGAGAGTATTTCCTTACCGGAGGGCGCCTCGTTTCCTACAAGCGCTTCGACCTTACGATTAAGGCGTTTAATAAGCTTGGCCTCCCGCTTAAAATCTTCGGAACCGGTCCGCTTTACAAAGAACTCCGGGCGCTCGCAAAGGAAAATATCGAATTTGTTGGCTCGGTAAGCGATACGGTTAAGGCGGAGCTCTACGCGAATGCGAAGGCCTTTATTCACCCGCAAGAAGAGGATTTTGGGATAACCGTGATCGAGGCGATGGCCTCCGGACGACCGGTGATCGCTTATAGAAAAGGCGGGGCTACGGAGAGTATTACGGCGGATACCGGATCATTCTTTGACGTTCAAACACACGAGGACATTGCGGACGCCGTCTACCACTTCAAACTCGAAGCGTTTAACCCGGAAACAATTCGCGCGCACGCCGAAACATTTTCCGTTGCAAACTTTCAACGTAAACTACAAGAAACCGTCGAGACTTTATGGCAAGCGCACTCAAACCGCCAAACACTTCTCTCGTAGCGGTAGACGTTCGTCATCTTGGAAATACCGAATACACCGGCGTCGCCCATTATACGTTTGAACTCCTTCGCGCAATTCGAAACGAAGGTCGCGCCCAGTCCTTTCTCCTCGTTTCGGCGGGACGTCGCTTTTCTCTCCCGAAAGAATTACACGCCTTTCCGTCGTATCATATTCCATTTTCAAACCGTCTTCTCTCGCTTCTTTTTTTCTTCCGGTTAAAAACCTTTGAATCATTTCTCCCACAACAGGTAGAAGCGATTTGGCTTCCAAATATCAATACCTTGTATACAAAAAAACCGTACGTGGTAACGGTACACGACACGTCCTTCCTCCATTTCCCGTCCTTCTTTTCTTTTTTTTCGCGCCTTCGAACGCGCCTTTCGAACACAACGACACTTCTTACTTCAGCGGTAAAACTTCTTACTGTTTCAAACACATCGAAACGTCATATTAGCGAAGCGTATCATATCGACCCGTCGGGGATTATCGATATTCCGCTCGCCGTCTCGGATACCTTTAATCCAAAAAAAGAAGCGGGCGACGAAGCAATCCTTCGTAACTACGGAATTAAAAAGCCCTACTTTCTCTCCCTGTGTACGCTCGAGCCGAGAAAAAACCTCGAGAGTGTTCTCGAGGCCTATACACGAATCGCTCGCAAAGACGTTCACCTCGTTCTCGCGGGAAGCAGCGGTTGGAAGACAACGCTCGTAGGAAGCGAAACGTATATCGGATACGTACGCGAAAAAGATCGCCCCGCGCTTCTTCGCGGAGCCATTGCCCTTGTCTTCCCGAGCTTTTACGAAGGCTTTGGTCTACCGGTCCTTGAAGCAATCGCCTGCGGGACCCCCGTTATTACAACAACCGCAGGAGCTCTTCCCGAACTTTCCCATCCACTTATCACCTACCTCCCCCCGTTTCGCGTCGACGCACTCGAAAGCGCCCTGCGACACGCGACTCAACCAAACAAAAAACCGACTCAAACCGTAAAAACGGAGATTCGTCGGTGGTCAAACGTTGCGAAAGAAACACTCGCCACACTCGACCAATTTTTTCGGTAAGAATTATGCACAGCAAGGCAAAAAAATCCTCGTGAGAGCGGGGGTTTTTATGGTAAAATGCGCCTATGAAGATAGGGATTGATGCACGGTTTTACGGTGTGCGCGCGGGCGGTGGCGGCATCGGTCGGTACGTCGCCGAACTTATCAAGGGGTTGGCGGAAATTGACGATGAACAAATCTACACGCTCTTTTTACAAAAACACGGATTTACCGAAACGAATACGCTTCCCGCACGGTTCCAAAAAACCCTTGCCGACATCCCTTGGTACGGGGTCCGGGAACAACTTCTCTTCCCACGACTTGTAAAGCAAGCGCGCGTCAACCTATTCCACGCTCCACACTGGAATATCCCCCTTCTTCTACGACAGCCATTCGTTGTAACAATCCATGACTTAATT
Organism: uncultured Gammaproteobacteria bacterium; assembly: GCA_964491425.1. Taxonomy (GTDB): domain Bacteria; phylum Patescibacteriota; class Patescibacteriia; order UBA9934; family UBA9934; genus CAYFMS01. Next base: position 11,292 of record CAZBFR010000013.1, on the reverse strand, counting down.
CTCCTTGAAGATCCAAGTTCGGCGCACGCAACAACAAGGGGACGACTTTACCACGCACTTAAGTTTACCGGCTTTCGCCTTACGCTTGAGCACGCGATCTACAATAGCCGAAAAATCATTACGATTTCAGAGGCGAGTAAAGAGTCGATTCTACGCTATTTCCGCGTTCCGGAGAATAAAATCGCAGTGATTCCAAATGGGTTTAGCGCGATCACCGCCGAGCGATCCGAGTCGCTTACGCGTCACGGCGTCTACGCCCCTTACTTTCTCGCCGTTGGAAACGCCTACCCACACAAAAACCTCGCCTTTCTTCTCGAGGTCTTCCGCCTAGCGGTCGCAAGGCATCCCCACGTCATGCTCGTCATCGCCGGAAAACGAGATGTCTTCTCAAGAGAACTCGAGAGCTACGCTAAGACAATCGGAATCCCAAAAGATCGACTTACATTTGTCGATCACCCAACCGACGATCTTCTCCACAGCCTCTACGAGCAAGCGCTCGCGCTCGTTTTTCCCTCAAAGCTCGAAGGCTTCGGCCTTCCTCCCCTTGAGGCGCTCGCGCGCAAAACACCGGTCTTTTCCTCAAATCGTGAGCCAATGCCATCGATTTACAAACAAGCCGCGTCCTATTTTGACCCGGAAGATCACGACGATCTTCTCGCCCTTCTCCTCACCGCGCTAAAAAATCCGGAAGCGATTCGCGCACGACTCGCTTTCGCCCCAGAAGTTCTCTCGAATTACTCCTGGAAAGAGACCGCAAAACGAACAAAGGCCGTCTACGACGAAGTCCTAGAGAGCCTCTAGCACATGCCAAAAAAACCGCTTAACATTAAAAAACCATTCAGCTCGGAAGTCTCCGCGCTGGTTTTTGATACAGCGGTTCCTCTTGCACTTCAACAAACGGCGAAGGAACGTAAACCGACGACCCTTGCGATAAAAACAGGTGACGCTCCCCTCTCGCCCTATATTATTCATCTTGGAAAAAACGATGACGCGCTTACGCGTAAGCGGGCTAGTATGGACGCCCTCGCAAAGCGCCTTCTCGAAGACGGCACCGATCTTCTAGACGTACACGAAAGCGAGGACGAGGAAGCGCTCCTCGTCGATTTCTCCGATATCGCCGATCAATTTGCCGATGATGAACGGGGACTCGCGACGCGACCTACGCCGAGCGCCCGCGAAGGAGCTCCAAGCCTCGCGATCAACCTCGCGACAGAAGCCCCAATTCTCCATACCTCGATTGACCCTTTTCTTCCGGAAACAACTCCTGAACAAGTGGTCACTCACAAGATTAAAAAGCCGGTACGACTTCTTACGGTTCGTTTTTCCGTTCCCCCGCGAATTCGTGCCGTCGCCGGCTTCCTTCTTCTCTCCTTTGTCGTCTCCCTCCCGCTCCACGCTATGCAAAGCGTTCGCGGACTCGAATCTCGCAAAGACGAGATCATGACCTCGAGCGAATCGGCTCTCGAGCACATGTTGAACGCGTCAGGGTCGCTCGAATCGGAGGCGTTTCTTAATGCTTCCTCGGAGTTTTCTTCCGCGCGCGAAGATTTCGCGAACGCCCAAGCGGAACTCGCGGATATGAACCTCGCGATCACAACCGCTCTTTCGCTTATTCCGCAAACGGACAAAGCGGTCACAAGCGTTGAGCAACTCCTCGTTGCCGGAGAAGCGTTTGCACGCTCCGGAGAACTTCTTAGTGAAAGCGCGGAAACGATCGGCGCGGACAGCGTCGACCTTACGACAAAAATTACCGTCCTTGGAGATACGCTCGCCGAAACCGAGCCTCTTATGGCGGATGCGGTTAAGGCGCTTGACCGCGTAAGCGTCGAGGCCTTCCCGCTAGAACATCAAGAAAAAGTCGCCGAACTCAAGGAGATGGCTCCACGACTTCTAAAGAGCATGCGTGAAACGCGCGAAATGACGACGATGCTTGCAACTATTCTTGGAAGTGAGCGTAAAATGCGCTATCTTCTCGTCTTCCAAAACAATACAGAACTTCGTCCAACCGGTGGATTCATGGGCAGTTTCGCGGAGATTGATATTTACAAGGGAAAAATCGAGTCCGTACGAATCCCTGAAGGCGGAACTTATGATCTCGAAGGTCAACTTACGGAATTTGTCGCCTCGCCAAAACCGCTCTCCCTTCTTTCCGAACGCTTCGAGTTCCAAGACGCGAACTACTCTCCAGACTTCCCAACTTCTGCAAAAAAGATTCTTTGGTTTTACGAAAAGTCCGGCGGACCAACGGTTGACGGGGTGATTGCGATTAACGCGACAATGATGCCAAAACTCCTCGAGATTCTCGGGCCGGTCGAGATGCCGGAATACGGTCGTACAATCGACGCGGAAAATTTCCTCTTTGAAACGCAAAAAATTGTCGAAATCGATCACGAATCTCTCCCAAAAAATGATCCAACGCGAGAAGAGGAAGCACCAAAACAATTTATCGGTGACCTTGCTCCAATTCTTCTTGCGAGAATCCAAACGGCCGATATGGAGCAAATGCTTAAAATCGCCGACCTTCTCGGAACCTCACTCTTTGAGCGCGAGGCACAACTCTTCTTTGAAAATAATTCCCTACAATCAGAGGTCGAACGCCTCGCTTGGAGCGGATCCCAAAAGAAAACAACAGGTGATTACTTGATGGTTGTGAATACCAACCTCGGAGGAGGAAAGACCGATATGGTAATCGACCAAGACGTACACGTCGCCGTAAAAATCGAGGACGACGGACGAATCGTAAACACGGTTACAATCGAAAAGAAGCACCGAGGACTCGCCTCCGATTTGTTCGCGAACGTAAATAACGTCGACTACCTTCGACTATACGTTCCAAAAGGCGCAACACTTCTCTCCGCCGATGGATTTGAAATTCCTCCGGACGATCTCTTCAAAGAGAGCACTATCCCGCTAAAGGAGGACGAGGACTTCCAACTCTCGGTAACGAACGCTCGCCGCGACCCTCTATCAAAAACGGATATTTGGGATGAAAATGGCTACACGGTATTTGGAAACTGGATGCAAACTGCTCGCGGGGAAACGGAAACCGTTACCTTTACCTACGAACTTCCGTTTAGATTCGAGGAACTCGCGAAGGAATCAACGCTTCTTGACGTCGCAAAGGCAAAAATCGGACTTAAAGATCTCGAAACCTATACACTCTTTATCCAAAAGCAATCCGGCGTACGAAACCGAGAAACGACTGTTGACCTCTCCCTTCCAAAGCGCGGAGTGATGACTTGGTCTACGCACGATCCGCTCACAACCGTGACAAATGAAACTGATCAATTCCTTCGCTACCTCGTCGAAATAGATCCAACCTAGTATGAAGGAAAAACACGGGCACCACCACAAATCCGAAGAAGAGTTAATGAAAGAGGGTCTTGAGGCTATTTATGGCCATGAAAAACACAAGGACGACTCGGTCTCAACAATCGTTCAGGCTCCAAAAAATCGCCTAACGAGGGTTCTTCTTTGGATCATTGTTTCGCTCATTGTTGCGGCCGGGCTCGTTATTCTCGCGCTCGTTCTTTATAAGCGGTTTACGGATCCAAAGCATCTCGATCCATTTATTCTCACGATTGACGGTCCGGAGACCGCCGTTTCCGGAGCTCCGCTTGCCCTTGAGGTGCGTTATCAAAATCCGAAAAATACCCCGATCGCTAATCTTGAAATCGACCTCAATCTCCCAAAAGGCTTCGTCGTTGTTAATTCGCTTCCCGAACCAACGGATCGATCGGAGTGGCTCTACCCTATCGGATCAATCGGTGCCTATTCAGACGGTGTGATTACGCTTAACGGAACTTGGACAGCAAATTTAGATTCCGAAATGCCGATTCAAGCGTTTGCGAGTTACCGCCCAGCGAATTTTAACTCCGAGTTCCAAACAATTGCGAAGAAAATTATCAAAACGGAGCAAACCCTTCTTACAACAACCGTAACAGGTCCCGAAGAAGCGCGTGCGGGAGATACAATAACCTACAAGGTTGTTACAAAAAACACGTCTGAAACCGAAACACTTACAGGGATTGTTCAAGTCCTTACCCTTCCTACGGGCTTTTATTTAACGGAGACGAACCCAAAGATCGAACCGGGAAGTGTCGCCGAATACCCTATCGAAAGTCTCCCTCCGGGTGCTGAACATACCGCGGAAATGACCGGAGGTTTCGCTTCCGATATCGAAGGATTCGAGTACTTTAAGGTAACGCCTTATCTTTCCGCAAACGGGAATCGTTTTAGTGGAAAAACGGAGGAGGTTATGACCGATGTTCTTAAGAGTGCGCTTAAGCTCACTCTTGTTGTTAACGGTGCAAGTGACGAGACGTCAACGCGCGCGGGAAGTACGATGCGGGTCTCTGTGGCGCTCGAAAATACGAGTGGGACGGCAATTTCGGACGCGGAACTTCTTCTTGATTTCCAAAGCGGAAAGCCTGTGCCGATTAGTTGGAGTAGCGCGACGCTCGACGGGGGCCGAGTTACAAGCGCCGGTATCGTCTTTTCTAGAGCAGTGATCGGAACAATCGAACCGGGAACGCGAAAGACGCTTAACCTTATCTTCCCGATTAAAAGCGAAATCGCGGGAACCGATGCCGATCGCTTTACCTTAGTTGGAACCGCAACGACGGGAAACGCGAGCTATCAGTCCTCACCTCTTGCTATCGCGATCGCAACAAACCTTTCGTTTACTTCGCTCGCTCGCTATTACGACGCTTCCGGAAACCCCCTCGGAGCGGGACCTCTCCCCCCAACGATTGGTGAGACGACAAAATACCGAATAGAATGGATTTTAAAAAATTCATTGCACGACCTTCGTTCGATCGACGTTGAAGCGATTCTCCCACCCGACGTCGTCTTTGTTGGGCCAATTAGTTCGGATCTCGGAGAGTTTTCGTTTAACGAGGCGACACGCACGGTCCGTTGGAGCCTCGCGGAACTTCCAAAAAATATTCCGGCCATTGGAACGGCTTTCGAAGTATCTATTACTCCAACGTCGGGAGATACGGGAAAATTTATTAAACTCCTCTCCGGCTCAACACTCCACGCCACAGACGCCGAAATCAATCTCGATTTACAGTCAACAACAGACAGTCTTACAACCGATCTCGAATTCGATCCGTTCGCGGAAGATAGGGGCGCCGTTGTTGGTAACTAATGGCGCGAGCCGTTAAGCGTACGACGCGCAGTGCGTAAAAATTGGTAGACCGCGTACGTAAAATGCTCTATTTGAACGTCAACCGTTCCGTTTGCTTCAATAATCGCCCCTCCGTAACCAAGTTTATAGCGACTAATTCCGGCCCATGGGTGTGATTCGTCAGATCCTAGAGGCGCAACTCCCCAGAAATCGAAGCTATGCATACCCGCGGTCATTGCGTCCTCGATTAAAAAGTCGTGAAGGTGATATTGGGCCATGACATTACGGTGGAGATTGCTCGTTGCACCGTGGAGATAGGTTCGCTCCCCCTGAAAATCTACAACAATATTGCCGGCAATCGGGTGACCCTCGTAGAAGGCCATTGCAAGTTGTGTTGTTACTCCCCCGCCCTGGAACCGCTCGAGCATTGATTTGTAGTAATCTCGAGTATTTGACCGAATATTATTTCGTGTTGTTGTTTGCGCAAGTAAGCGAAAAAAATCCTCGAGATGATCGAGTCCGACAAATCGCGACTCGACTCCTTTTTTCTGTGCAAGCGTAATATTGTAGCGCGTCCGTTTCTTCATTCCCGCGAGGTACTCCTCCCTTCCCTTTGTTAAATCAATAATCGAGGTTGTGTTCGGGTGGACATCGGCAATTTTTGGAAGTCGAACGGGCTTTGACGGCTCAATTCGGTAAAACATCGCGCTTCCAAGTTCTTCCTTAAGCACCTTAAGCATTTCGGATTCTTCCATATCCCCCAAAGGTCCTTTTGGAATGAAAAAGTAACGCTTCCCAAAAGGTAGTGGCATCGCAACCGCCTGTGCAACAAGTGTTCCCTTTTCGCTCTCTTTAAAAATTCGAATCACCGTTCGTCCAAGCGATTCTTGAAACGCCCCCCAAGCATAGGATTGCAAAAATCCACCAAAGGCGGGAGAAAAACGTTTTACTTGTTCGTTCCATTCAAGTTCTTCCATACTAAACACGTGATAAGAGAGTAAGCGCTTCACGGATCTTTGCCTCCGTCGTTTTTCCGGAAAGGGTCGGAAGAATTTCTTCGACGTCTCGGCGTGCGTACCCAAGAGATACGAGCGCGTCGAGCGTTTCGCTATGGATAGGCGCCTCCCCTTCTTCCTCTTCTACAAGAACTCCTTTAAGTTCAAGGAGGATTTTTTGTGCAACCTTCTTTCCGACGCCTGGAATTAATGTAAGACGGGCGAGATCACCCTGATGTAAAATTTCAAGGAGTGTTTCCGCCGGATAATGACGAAGGACTTTTTGCCCAAGCTTTGGCCCGATTCCCGAAATCGCGATCATCGCGAGAAAAAGTTCCCGCGCGAGCGAAGTATGAAACCCAAACAAATCCCGTCGATCCTCCCGAATATGGTCGTAAATTTCGAAGGCGGCCGTCTCCCCAACCTCCGGAAATGCTCCGCAAAGATAAACCCGGTACCCAACCCCACCCGTAACGAGCACAATCGCATCCGCTTCAACCGTCCGAACCGTTCCTTCTAAATACGCGATCATATCCCGTATTTTCTCACGTTTTTTATCGATTCGTCAAAAGCGCCTGCGCTCGCGCGATCCGATCGGCGATAGGGGCAAGGCGCCTAGACACCGGTCCCCCGAGAACAGCCCGTCGAATTTCAGCCATAGCCTCCCCACGATCCCTTAACGTTACAACGCGAATAAGCGTAAAGACCGCGTCGTCAAGAAGTCCCGCCTCTTGCAAGGCGCGTTTAATCGCCCGCTTTTCTTCAAGCTCGAGCGCCTCTTTTCTTATCGCTCTCCTTCCCGCGATCTGCTCTTCAAGTCGTAGATAGGTTAAAAAAGGGCTTAAATCGAGCCTTACTTGTCCGTTGAGGTACGTAATCGAGCCCAAGGAAAGGAGAAGAAGAAGCGCGGGAACGAACTCTATTTCCGCTCCGGTTTTTCTCCATTGTCGTTCAATGCTTTGAAAATAGCCGATCGAGGGGTTTCGACGAAGCACGTCCATCCACTCTTCGTGAAGACGAACCGCCGTTTCAAGCGTGGGGTTATCCGTAATACGCTTCGCGCTCTTGCGCGCATAACCATGGTCAACCACCCTAATCTCGTAATGATCAAAAAAAGTCGTCATCGGAAATTCCCCCTGAACACCAATTGTCGCCGAGCGATAGAGTTTAAGATAATGATCGATATCTTGTACTTGCTCCCCCTCGCCTTTTGACCCCCGCGCCGTCTCGAAGCGAAAGACGTCGGCGATCCCGAGCGCATGCGTATCCGCAAACCGCGTAAAAAAATCCGCTTCGCGCGCGATTAGCATCTCGAAAAATCGCACGTCTACCCGTACCGCTTTCTCTCGATAGAGTTCCTCGAGTGTCGCGAACTCCCCTCGCGTTGCAAGCGCAATCATCTCCCGTATCCGTCGTACGCGATCTAAAACCGTCGGCCCCTCGGCGTGAAGCGGTGGGGACTGTGGGATGCGCGAAAGCACGTTCTCCTCCATATCTCCTAGTATAGCAAAACCTCGAAAATTTCTTCCTTGCTCGGAAGGTCGCCGTCCGGCGCAAAGAATCCCCAGCAGGCGTCGCGTCCAAACGTAAATCCGCCAAATCGCGCGTGGAGTTCGCGCGCTTTTTCGGTTTCTTGGACGTACACTCGTCGCGTTCCTTGGCGAATATAGGTCGTCGGTGGGGCGTCGGGGTAATTCTCGGCGACGATAAACGAAAGGGCGTCTCGGATACTTGGCTCGTTATTTGGCCATTCTATGACGATGATCCCTCCCTCTTCCTTCCGCCCCTTCCAAGCCGTTCTCGCAGCAACCTCTTCCCGCTCCATCCGCTCGGCGTCGAGCTCGCGCGCCAAATCGCGATAATACGTAAGCGCCCGTTGATATTTTTCCCCCGTGTACCCGATTTTTTTTAATTCCCACAAAAATCCCCGGTCGATCGCACCAACAGCGGTAACCATCTCCGCGTCAAATCCCTTTTCTGTAAGTTGCGCGTCGGTTATCTCGAAATACGCTAAAAATTGCTCGAGCGAACTTTTTTCATTTGTGCGGTCGAGTTCCTCGTAGCGGTGATGATCGATAACAACAACCTCAATCCCCGCTTTTCGTAGCTCGTCTTCCTCTTCGACCCCGGGAATCTCGACAATTGCAACGCGCTTAACCTCCGGAAGGCGTTCACGAATCCGCGCAACTAACCCCTCCTCGTTTTCAAGCCGAGCCCCGTGCGGTTGCGTCGATACAAGAAACGGAACCCCAAACGCCTGCGCAATCTTCAAAATCTGCAAAGATTCTTCATCATTCCTCGGCGTCAAAAGCACAACGTCATTTACTTCCTTCATACTGGCCTAGTTTACCGTAAAACAAAATCCCCCGCTATCGCGAGGGGTTTTGCCTATATCCATCTAAGTTCACAAGCTGGTTCTGAACTTGGATGGATCGGTCGGAGACGAAGAAGTGAATCTTCGCCACCGACCGCACGGAGGAGGAGGCGTCTACATGTTAAACGCATCCACCTCGAGACCTCGGACCGCACGCCACCACCAGGTGGCGACGTGCACGTGCCCGCGGGAACCGCGGAGCGGCGGGCTCATCTCCACATCTCCCGGGCTCATCACCCGGAAGAGGGGCCACTGACGAGTGTTGGCATACCCCAGAACGACGAAACGTCGCTCGCGCGTGTCCTGCGTCGGCACCCAGTACCGACCATGCATACAGACCAGCCGGTTGCCGGCCTCCTCCGGACTCGTGGCCTCCAGGAACAGCGGAAGCACGCACTGCTGCCACTCCCGAGCGCACTCCCCGGGAGTGCCCATCGAGCCGTCGTTGCAGTTCGTGATCAACTCGAGGAGCTGGTCGGGGGTGTAGATGGCCATGATGGCCTCCTGTCTCTGATGGTCTTTTGCCCTGCTTCCCACATAATTGGGTCCTCCGTGATGGAGGTGAGTCAGGGCACGACTCGTTGGGGATACTCCCCATCTAAGTTCACAAGCTAGTTCTGAACTTGGGTGGGTCGGCCAGGAACGAAGGGATTGGACCTTCGATCCTGGCCAGTGAGTCAGTGCCGCGCGCCGTAGTATCGGCGCTCAATGCTGAGCTCTTCGGGGGAGCCGTGGAAGGGGTCACATTCAGACTCTTCGTCTGCGATCGCCACGGCGCGCCGAAGGGCGCCGGGGGCCGAGACCGACACGCGCTGGCGGTATTGTGGGCTCCGCGGGTCTTCGACGACCCACGTGAGGTACCCGCCGCACTGGCCGGCGACGAAGGCCATGGGGCCGATGCACGCGCCGTCGTCCTCCGAGATGATTTCGGTGATGCCGTTCTCGAAAAGGAGCTGGGCGGCAAACTTCAAGTTCACCTCGTAGTTCACCGCGAACCGGCGCGATCCCTCCTTCGTCTGGAGGTAGCTCTCCTCGGCCTGCTCAGCCGAGAAGACCTCGACGCGGGGGCTGTTGAAGCGAGCGCGGAGGCGGCGGCAGATCCAGACCTCGATGTCCTTTTCGGGGTGCGGCGCCCCGATATAGGGGGACTGGCGCGTCACGAACGCGCTACCGTTCGCACCCCAGGGGGCGCTGCGCATAGCCTCCTTGAGCGCCTGGTAGGCGTCGTGGAGGAGCGTACGAGCCTCCTCCATCTGGTCAGGATTCCAGGGATCGGTGCACTCCTTCCACTTCTCCGCGTCCAAGACGCGGTTGATGAGAGTGTTCCACTGAGCGGCCGACACCGCCTTGCGATTGGTTCCCATCTGCTACTCCTGGGGTGGTAAGCCCCTCTCACGTTTATCTGGCTTTCCAGACTAATCCGTAACCCGTCTTTCAGGGGCGCTGCGTGAGTCAGCTTCCGGATCATTCGAGTGATCACAGGGGTCAATCCCCCGCTTTCACGTCTATAAATATAGCATATTTTGGGCCTTTTGTCAATGAAAAATAGCTAAAAACTGGCTATAATTAGCCAGTTTTTTAATGCTTGTTTTGAGCCCGATTAAAGTGTCTAGAGCCCTACTTCGATATAGGATTCCGCGGTGCGGAAGGACGAGGAGTGTCACTTCGTATATCGACGATGCATTGATTCACGCTCCGGTAAATCCGCAAATTTGCCTTCCACTAAATCCCGTTCGTGTTCGAATTGCTCCTTTGGCGCGTGTCGGAAATAAAAATCCGTATGAAAAATCTTGCCCTGCAGGTATTCAATCGCCTCCTCCAAAGTATTAATATAATTCGGCAAATGTTCCGACGAAATCAACAAATCGAGGTATCGCTTTGCAACCGCGTCGCCCTGTTCAAGCGCTCGATCCAAATGCACCGCCATCCAAAACGGAGAAATAAACCCCTGCTCATAGGTGAGATCTGGGTCATTAATCTCGGCGCGATCATAGCGCTCAATCATCTCCGCAAAAAAACGGACAGCCTTTGCAAGCATTTTGCCATAACCGTCGCCCCCTTCGTGCAACTTTTTGCGTTCAAAATCGGTTAACCGAATTATTCTCCGAGCAGTGTCAAGAAGGCATTCTTGAGAAGCGTAAATGGTTGTTTGGTCGGCGATTACTTCATTTATCGTTAGATCGCGCGTAAAAAAATATCCTTCCGATAAGTTTTCACATCGAACACCGAAACCATCCTGACAATCATCCCCCATGTACTGGCGCGAGAGCCGTTGATCCATACCTGGCTCTGGCTCCTCTTCAACTACGCGCACAATGTCAACGTCTCGCGGCATAGCGATTGGATCGATACCAAGATTTCGTAAAAGAAGTGCACGAGCTGCCCCGCCAGCAAAAGCATACCCCTTGGGAAGCTGCTCCCGAAACATGGAGTACTTTATTGGAATTGTATAAATAGGCGTATAACCCTTTAACTCCGGAGCCTCCTTAAACGCGACAGGGGTATCCGGTAAAAATTCTCTCAAAACTACGTTTAAATCCAACTTCTCGACGTCGTCACGCATCGCCCTATCCACCTCGACCTCTTCTTGCCTTGTAATAACAAACGGCAAGCCCCCAGCTTCATGCACTTCAAAGGCGTGAAGCAACGCTTCACTAAATGATTTGTCGTCCTTCGTTTCCCTCCGTTCCTTGCTTCTGTCCAGTGAACGCTCATCCATATGCCAGTAGTTTACTGTAAATGAAGCTCCGAGGCCTTACGGCCTCGGTATCTTCTTACAAAACAAGCTTCGC
>CAZBFR010000012.1:0-18613 GCA_964491425.1 uncultured Gammaproteobacteria bacterium | reverse complement strand
CAGGATTTATCATTGGACGCGCCGGAGCGGGAATCGAGGATCTCAAAAAGAAACTCGTTTCGAATTTCTACCGAGGTCGCCGAGTAGCGCTTAACTTGAACATTCAAGAAGTTGCGAAGCCAGCTCTTTCCGCAGCGATCGTTGGTCAACAAATCGCGCAAGAAACGGAAAAGCGTATGCCTTTCCGCCGATCGATGAAGATGGCGCGAGAGCGCGTTATGAAGTCCGGAGCGAAGGGAGTAAAGATCGCGCTTTCGGGACGACTTAACGGTGCGGAAATCGCCCGTCGAGAAATGCTTTCGGAAGGAAGTATTCCTCTCCATAACCTCCGAGCTGATATCGATTTTGCACGTATTACCGCGAGCACAATCTGGGGAACGATCGGAATCAAGGTTTGGATCTATCGAGGAGAAGTCTTCGAGCACGAAACGGAGAAGAAAATTGAAAAAGCTCAAGCGACACGTCGCCAATAATTAGAGTCGTATGTTAATGCCAAAGAAATTAAAATTCCGAAAACAACACAAACGACGAACGGCTGGCGATCGCGTTGCGACGTCAAAAACAACCGTAGCGTTTGGAGTCTTCGGACTTAAAGCGATGACGGAGGCTTGGGTCACGGCTCGACAAATCGAGGCGGCACGACGAGCGATGACGCGCTATATCAAGCGAGGAGGAAAAATCTGGATTCGAATCTTCCCGGATCACCCGGTCACAAACCATGGAGCGGAAACGCCGATGGGTAAAGGAAAGGGAGGCGTCGATTACTACATGACGCCAGTACGAGCGGGAACGGTCATGTTCGAAATGGATGGTGTGACGTTTGAGCAAGCGCAAGAAGCGCTCCGACTCGCGTCCCACAAGCTTCCAATGAAAACGAAAGTTGTAACCCGAGCATAATATGGACTACAAGAAAATCAGCGGCTTCACACTCGAAGATTTGCAAAAAGAGTTGGCTACACTCCGCGGGACGCTCTACGGTCTCAAAATGCAAACATCGGTAAACCAACTTCGAAAGTTCCACGAAATCAAGGAAACGAAACGCGTAATCGCACGCGTATTAACCCGCCTCGCGGAGTTAAAGAATGCGAACTAATATGACAACGACAACGAATACAACCAAGCGCCGATTAATCGGAACGGTCGTCTCTGACAAGATGAACAAGACCGTTGTTGTTCAGGTTGACCGAACGGTTATGCACTCCAAGTATTTGAAGCGCTACACGGTCAGCAAGAAATTCAAGGCGCACGACGAAGAGAATGCGTATCATATTGGAGACGAAGTTACGATCGAAGAAACACGCCCAATCTCTAAGGATAAGCGATGGCGCGTTGTAAATAAGAACGCCTAATATGTTGCAACACCGAAGCATGGTCGAGGTAGCGGATAACACTGGAGCAAAGCGCTTGCAGGTTATTCGTGTTCTCGGCGGATATAAAAAGCGCTATGCGCGACTCGGAGACGTCTTTACGGGCGTTGTAAAAGTTGCCGCGCCTCACAACGCGACGAAGAAAAGCGACGTTGTACACGCTGTTCTTGTTCGTACCCGAAAGGAAGTACGACGATCGGACGGTTCCTACATTCGTTTTGACGAAAACGCCGCAGTGATTATCAACAAAGACAGTAAAGAACCAAAGGGAACACGTATCTTTGGACCGGTTGCTCGAGAACTTCGACAAGCGGGATTCACAAAGATTATTTCCTTGGCTCCTGAAGTGCTTTAAACGATATGAAGATTAAAACTGGAGACATGGTCCGCGTTATCGCGGGAAAGAATAAAGGAAAGACCGGAAAAGTGGTTCAGGTTTTGGCATCAAGCGAAAAGGTTGTTGTCGAAGGCGTAAACCCATCGGTTAAGCATGTAAAGAAGCGCGGCAACCAACCGGGACAACGCGTTTCGTTCAATGCGCCACTTCATCTTTCAAACGTCCGTGTCGTAGGAAAAACAGGAGAGGGTCGCGTCGGTTACAAACTCTTGAAGCAAGATACTAAAACAACAAAGGTCCGAATCTTGCGAACAAAGAAAGGACAAGAAGATCTCGAATAATATGTCTACGCTCAAAGAACAATTTAAGAAAGAGATCGCGCCGAAGCTTAAGACGGAGCTTGGTCGAAAGAATAACATGGATATACCAAAGATTCTCAAGATCACAGTAAACAGCGGACTTAACTCGAAGCGAGACTCAAAGTTTATCGAGGTCCTTCAAGAGACGGTAACGGCAATTACGGGTCAAAAGCCGGTAATCACGAAAGCACGAAAGTCTGAGGCGGGATTTAAGATCCGACAAGGACAATCGATCGGAGTCGTTGCAACGCTTCGTGGAGAGCGAATGTGGAACTTCCTTGAGAAGCTCGTATCGCTCACATTCCCACGTATTCGAGACTTCCGAGGAATCGGAGAATCGAGCGTTGATTCGCACGGAAACTTCAACTACGGATTTAAAGAGCACTTGGCCTTTCCGGAAGTTGACGCCGACGCAATCGAGCAAATCCACGGATTGCAGGTTGTAATCACGACAACGGCACGAACACACGAAGAGGGAATGGCTCTCTTCAAGGCTCTCGGGTTCCCATTTAAAAAAGCAGACGCATAATATGGCTTCACAAAATCATATTGCAAAATCAAAGAAGCAGCCGAAGTACATGACGCGTCGCGTCAATCGATGCTGGAAGTGCGGACGCCCACGTGCGTTTATGCGCGAATTCGGCCTTTGCCGTATCTGCTTTAGAGAACTCGCAAACACCGGAGAAATCCCGGGTATTAAAAAAGCAAGCTGGTAAATCCTATGATGACAGATCCAATTTCCGACATGTTGAGTCGCATCCGAAACGCGGTCCTCGCGCGAAAGGCGAACGTCGAAATGCCGTCTTCACGGTCCAAGTTTGCCATTGCAAAAATTCTTGAAAAAGAAGGGTTTGTAGAGCACGCGGAGATTCTTGAAAAAGCATTAAAGCCAACACTGAAGATTGTGCTTAAGTATGTTGATCCAAAAACGAACGCGATTTCCGAAATTAATCGCGTAAGTAAGCCGGGACGACGCGTTTACGCGAAGGCCGACGAGCTTCCACGAGTCCGCTTCGGACAAGGGTTCGCGATCGTTTCAACGCCAAACGGCATGATGTCTTCAAATGAAGCGCGAAAGCGTCACCTCGGGGGAGAAATTATTTGCGAAGTATTCTAGTATGTCACGCATTGGAAAAAAATCCGTCCCACTTCCTTCGGGAGTGACGATGACGTTCAAGGATCACGTAGTTACGATTACGGGTCCAAAGGGCGAGCTTACTCGTGCTGTTGACGAGAAACTTGTTGTTTCGCTTCGCGAAGACAATGGTGCTTCGTTTATCGATGTAACGATGGAAGATACATCAAATGGAACCGCCGTTTGGGGAACCGCACGTGCTCATATTTTGAACATGGTTCGCGGAGTCACAACTGGTTGGAAGAAAATTCTCGAACTTAACGGAGTTGGATACAAGATGCAAGTCGCGGGGGAGACCCTGAAGATGCAACTTGGATTCTCGCACGAATCTCTTTACACCCTTCCAAAGGGGATTAAGGGAACAATCGAGGCGAACGCTCTTACGATTGAGGGAATTGACCGAGATCTCGTCGGAAAAGTCGCTTCGGAAATCCGAGCGATGAAGAAGCCGGAACCGTACAAGGGAAAGGGCTTCAAGTATAATGATGAGGTTATTAAGCGTAAGGTAGGTAAGGCGGCCAAAGGTGAATAAACACTATGTCAAACCATATCTCAAAAATGAAAAAGCAACGCCAAGTTCGACGCGCACACCGCGTTCGAACGGTGATTGCACAGACATCAAATCGCCCACGCCTTTCCGTATTCCGATCGGCAAAGCACATTTCGGCGCAGGTGATCGACGATAAGGCGCGCAAGACGGTTGCGTCAGCGTCGGATCTTAAGATTGAGCGCAAGGGAGTGAAGCCAATGGAGCTCGCAAAGCTTGTTGGACAAGAGCTCGGTAAGCGCGCGGTTGCCGCGGGTATTACCGAGGTTGTGTTTGACCGAGGTCGTTATAAATATCATGGTCGCGTAAAGGCGCTTGCGGAAGCGGCTCGCGAGCAAGGACTTCAATTCTAGGAATATGCAAGAACAAGAAAATCGACAACGACAACCGGGAGGAAAGGGTCAAATTCGCAACGCCCGCCGAGGTGGACGACGTGAACAACAAGAGCCAAAGGAATTCGATCAACGCATTCTCGAACTTGCGCGCGTTACGCGTGTAACGAAGGGAGGAAAGCGTATGCGATTCCGAACCTGTCTCATTATTGGAGACAAGAAGGGTCGCGTTGGTATCGGTATCGCAAAGGGTGCCGACGTCGCGATCGCGGTTGAAAAAGCGTTCCGACAAGCAAAGAAGCACTTGATCGAGGTTCCAATCGTAAACGAGACCTTGCCACACAATGTTTCGCTTAAGTACGGCGCTGCAAAGATCATGCTTATGCCTGCTCCAAAAGGAACGGGACTTAAGTCCGGAGGTCCGGTACGTGTCGTTCTCGAACTCGCAGGAGTTCCAAACGCCGTATCGAAGCTTCTTGGATCGTCAAACAAGATCAACAATGCACGAGCGACGTTCAAAGCGCTTGAGCTTATGAAGATCTCTCCTGAGCAAAAAGCGGCGACACAGGCGCGAAAGCAACCTGCTAAAAAAGCCGTTGTAGCTAACTAATATGGCTATCTCACTACACAATTTAAAACCAAGCGCAAAGAAGAAATTCAAGCGTGTTGGACGAGGACACGGATCCGGAAAGGGAACGACGGCCGGACGTGGACAAAAGGGACAAAAATCGCGATCCGGAGTTTCGGGACTTAAGAAACTCGGAATGCGAAAGCTCCTTCTCTCGACGCCAAAGCTTCGCGGATTTATCTCGCAAGCGCCACAAGCGCAAGCGATTAACCTCGCGGACATTGAAAAGCATTTTGGAACGAACGCGCCTGTTTCTCCTAAGACTCTTCTTAAGAAGGGACTTATCAAGACAACGCGCCGACCGGTCAAGATTCTTTCGAAGGGGGCGCTTACAATCGCCGTTTCCGTTAGCGGATGCCTTGCGTCCGACGCGGCCAAAAAGGCGATCGTAGCAGCTGGTGGATCTATTTCCTAAACGTTATTTCTATGTGGGAAGATGTGAAGAGAGTTTGGAAGATTAAAGAATTGCGTAACAGCATTCTATTCGTCTTCTTCGTGTTTATCGTGTTCCGACTCGCGGCCCACATTACGGTTCCAGGGATTGATGCGAGTGGAGTTGGTGCGCTTTTACAAAGCAACCAATTTCTAGGCCTCTTAAACCTCTTCTCGGGAGGGACGCTCGAAAGTTTTTCGATCGTTGCTCTTGGTGTTGGACCGTACATTACCGCTTCAATTATCTCGCAACTTCTTGGGATGATTTTCCCAAAGATTGAAGAGATGCAAAAAGAAGAGCGTGGAAAGCAAACGATTAATCGATGGACGCGTGTTGCGGTTGTTCCGCTCGCCTTCCTTCAAGGATATGGAATCCTTAACATCTTTGCTCAGCAGGGTGTGACGGGAATCGATTTGTCGCCTCTTAACCTGTTCTTTGCGCTTCTATCGATGACGGCAGGTACCGTTTTTCTTATGTGGCTTGGAGAGCTTATCTCCGAGCGTCATATCGGAAACGGACTTTCGCTTGTTATCTTGGGAGGAATTATCGCAGGGTTCCCGCAGTTTATTTCACAAACAGCGGCGACCTATACGAGGTCTGATTTGTTCGACATTGTGCTTTTCATAGCACTTACGATCGTTACAATTGTTGCTGTAGTCCTTATTAACGAAGGACAACGCAATATCCCGATCCAATATGCGCGAGGAGGTGGCGGATCGATGTCGAAGCTTCCGATGCGAATTAACATGGGAGGAATGATCCCGATCATTTTCGCGATCGCGATTCTTATCTTCCCACCGATTATCGCGCAGTTCCTTGCGGGCGCGCGAACGGAAGCGGTACAGTCGATTTCCACGTTTATTCTCCAGCTTTTTGGAAATAGCGTGTTCTACGGAGTCGCTTACTTCTTGCTCGTCTTTATCTTCACCTATTTCTACTCGTCGGTTGTCTTTAAACCGGAGCAGATTTCGGAGAACTTGCAGAAGCAAGGAGCATTCATTCCGGGAATTCGACCGGGAGAGCAAACGAGAAACTATCTTTCTTGGGTCCAGAATCGTCTCCTTTTAACGGGAGCGACCTTCCTCGGAATTATCGCGGTGTTACCGCTTATCGTTCAAGAGATTACAGGTACGCAAAACCTCGTCGTTGGTGGATCCTCGATCCTTATCATGGTCTCGGTTGTAATCGACATGATTAAGCAAATCGAGTCTCAAATCGCGATGAGACGATACGAAATGAAATAAAAAAAGCCGGTCCCGAAAGGGGCTGGTTTTTTGTTTAGGATTTGGTAAGCTACTTTAGTACTATGCATAAAATTTTGATTTTGGGGCCACAGGGAAGCGGAAAGGGAACGCAGGCAAAGATATTAAGTCAGGAACTCGGTATTCCAGCGTTTTCCATGGGAGATTTGTGCCGGGCCGAGATTGCGGAAAAAACAGAAATTGGACAGGAGATTGAACATATTTTAGCCGCCGGGGAGCTTATTTCCGATGAAATTGCCTTGGCGCTTATGAAGAAGCGGGTTGAGCAAGAGGATACGAAAAAAGGCTATATTATCGACGGGTATCCGCGAAATGATTTACAGCGGGCGCTTTACGAGAAATATGATCGACCGACCCAGGTTCTCGTTATTGTTATTCCGCGCGAGGAAACGCTTAAGCGTATCGCGTCGCGTGCGCTTAAGGAAGGAAGAGTAGACGATACAGAGGAGGGAATTAAGAAGCGACTCGAAGTGTACGAACGAGAGACGCTTCCGATTATCGAAGGGTACGGAGCGCAGGGGCTTGTAAGTTTTGTTAATGGAATGGGGACGATCGAGGAAGTTGCCGAGCGTGTAAAGTCGGCGGTGCGCGAGCCGGTCGTTGAGGTGATGTAATATGGCAATGATTAAAACGGCGGAGGAAATTTCGGCGATGCGAGAGGGTGGGGCGCTTTTAAGCCGTGCGCTTCAGGCGGCGGTTAACGCGGCGCGACCCGGCGTAACGATGCGCGAGCTCGACCAAATCGCGACCGAGGTGATTACGGCGGGCGGAGGGACGCCGTCGTTTCTCGGGTACAGGGGAGGCGGGGCGATTCCGTTCCCGTCAACGGTTTGTATTTCGCGAAACGAGGAGGTTGTGCACGGAGTGGGAAGTCGTGAAATTGCGCTCGAAGAAGGGGATATCGTCGGGCTCGATATTGGGTGTTGGTATAAGGATCTTTGTACCGATATGGCGGTCACGATTCCGATCGGAAAAGTGAGCGAGGATCGTTTGAAACTTATGCGCGTTACGCGCGACGCGATGTACGCGGGAGTTGAGGCGGCGACGCTTGGACACACGGTTGCGGATATCGCTGGAGCGGTCGAGGATACGATTGACACGGAGAAATACGGAATCGTAAAAGCGCTCGTTGGACACGGCGTTGGTCATAAAGTTCACGAAGCACCGAACGTCCCAAATTTCCGAAGCCGTTCATTTCCAAAGGTTGTTCTCGAGGACGGAATGTGTCTTGCGATTGAACCGATGGTCACGGGCGGAAGCGAGGAAGTAAAAACCGCGAAAGACGGGTGGACGATTACGACAATCGACGGATCGATGGCGGCACACTTTGAAGTAACGATCGCCGTTACGAAAAATGGCCCAGAGATTCTTACCCCACAACCTGATATTTCTCTATGAAACAGTATCTTGAATTCATTGTTGTTTTAGTAGCAATTGGACTCCTCGGCGCCTATTTCCTTTTTTCGAAAGAAGCGAGCGATTTAGCCTACTACCAAGTTCCTCTCGAGAGTGGATCGATCGTTATTGGCGAACTCCCGGAAGAGGGGGGAGCGGTAAAGTTAACCGTTGCTATTCCAAAGAACGGGTTTGTTACGATCCACGAGTCTCTTTCCGGAGCTCCGGCCGAAATTATCGGAACCTCGGCGTTAATTATTGCGGGGGAGACCGAGACGACGATTCCGCTTACGACACCTATGACTCCGGGAGTATCGTATCTTGCGCTTCTCCATGTTGATAATGGAGATGGACTCTTTGTTGTCGAGGACGATATGCCGGTAAAAGTGAACGAGGAAGTGGTCATGGAAAAATTTGTCTTTGTGCCGGAGGCGGTAACGATTCCCGAGCCTTCGGAATAATATGCGACTTCTCGGGATTGATTACGGCGAGAAACGGATCGGGCTTGCGATTGGGGATAGCGAGACGGCTTTAGCGTTTCCAATCGACGTTATTTTAAGAGAGGGGGCGGGCGCGAAAATTCGAGCACTGCTTGAGAAAGAGGGTCTAGAGAAGATCATTATCGGGATGCCGTTTACGCCTGACGGCGAGAAGCGAAAGTCGGCCGAGCGCGTCGAGGCGTTTATCGACGAGCTTAAGGTTTTTAAGATTGGCGTACCGATCGAGGTCGTCGACGAACGAGATACGACGATTGCGAGTCATGCGCTTCGCGACGAAACTGGGACGAAAGAAGATAAGGATGCTTTGGCGGCCATGTTGATTTTAAACGAATATTTTTCAAGAGAGTAAGTATGTCTTGGGCGAGCTTAAAAACCGAGGGAGTCGTTTTACAGGTGGCTCCGGTTTTTGAGTCCGACCGAAATTACGCCATCCTCACCGCCGACTATGGGAAGATTCGGGTTACGGGGAGGGGGGCGCAAAAGATGCAGGCGAAACTCGCCTCACATCTCGAGCCGTTCGGGATCGTTTCGCTCGAGGTGATTCGTGGACGAAGGTCGACGACTGTTATCGCGGTTGACGGGCTACATCGCTACCGCGCGTTCACGACTTCGCTCGAGCGCCGACTTCTCGCGTCGACTTCGCTCGCGCTTGTTAACCGTTATACTCACGAAGACGAACATGACCCAGGTCTTTATCAGTTTGTTCTCGATTGGCTTTCGTTTCTCGATCAAGAGGGCGATCTTACGATTACGAGGGCGACCTATCTTCTCGGGGGATTTCTTCTTAAGTTTATGAAGCGTCTCGGGTACGAGGTTGCGCTTCGGGAGTGTCTCCACTGTCACAACGAAATTATGCCGTTATCGTTTCGTTGGCATGGCGGAAAGGGTGGGCTTATTTGTACGGATTGCGCGAAAAAAGACGAGCGGGAGTGGTTTTCGGCAACGAGAATCGACGAGGAGGTGATTACGCTTCTTCGGGTTTCGCGTGATCAAGGGTTTTCGGATGCGCTACTCCCGGCGCTTAAAAAAGAGCATATCGAGTCGCACGCGAAGGTCGTCCATGATTTAATGATGCTCCATCTTCCGGGGCTTGAGCGAGCACCTTTTTGGGAGGGGCTCCTCGCGAGCGTAGGGCTTGATATTCCAAAGCAATCTAGGTAAAGTAGGCTTATTCTATGCAAAGAATCATGACGTCCGAGACGGTTTCGAAGGTGGGGGAAATGGTTAAGGTTGCGGGGTGGATCCACGCTCGCCGAGACATGGGAAAGGTCAAATTTTTCGACCTACGCGACAAGGACGGGCTTCTTCAGCTCGTTGTCGTTCCAAGCGAATCGGGCGAAGAAGCGGACGCGATTGCGGGTACGCTTCGAAGCGAATGGGTTGTCGAGGTTGAGGGAATGGTTCAGGCGCGAGGAGAAAAGCAGATTAACCCGAACATGAAGTCGGGAACGGTTGAGTTAATGGTGAAAAAAATTATCGTTTTAAACGAGGCGAAGACACCTCCGTTTGAGCTCGACAAGGATACGGCGGGCATTAACGAGGAAACACGACTTAAGTATCGTTACCTTGATCTTCGAACGGAGCGTCTCCAGCACAACATGCGCCTACGAAGTAAGTTTATTCAGGGTGCACGCGAGTATCTCTTTAAAAATCAGTTTTGCGAAATTGAAACTCCGCTTCTTTCGAAGGCGACACCGGAAGGATCGCGCGACTTCGTCGTTCCTTCGAGACTCCAGCCGGGTAAATTCTTTGCTCTCCCGCAATCCCCACAACAGTACAAGCAACTCTTGATGGTTGGCGGATTCGAGCGCTATTTCCAAACAGCGCGAGCACTTCGCGACGAGGATCCTCGCGCGGACCGTGGATTTGAGCACACGCAAATCGATATTGAGATGAGTTTCGTTACGCAAGAGGACGTGATGAACATGGTTGAAGGGATGGTTATTGAAACGGTTGAAAAACTCGGTTACACGGTTAAATATAAGCCCTTCCCGCGCGTTACCTACCAAGAATCGATGGCGAAGTACGGAGCCGATAAATTCGATCTTCGTACCGAGGAAGATAAGGCGAACGGCATTCTCGCTTACGCTTGGGTTGTCGATTTCCCGTTCTTTGAGAAAAATGACGAGGGTGGTTGGACGTTTACACACAATCCATTCTCAATGCCAAAGCCGGAACACCTTCAGGACCACATGAACGGAACAAATATCGAGAATATTCTTACGACACAGTACGATCTCGTATGTAACGGGTACGAGGCGGGAGGTGGTTCGATCCGTGCGCACCGTCCGGAGATTTTGCGCGCAACGTACAAGAACATGGGCTACTCCGACGCGGAGATCGAGGAGTCGGTTGGGCACATGATCGAAGCGTTCGAGTATGGCGCGCCTCCGCACGGAGGAATCGCGCTTGGAGTTGAGCGAAACGTGATGAACATGACAGGCGAATCGGCCCTTCGAGAAACGCAGGCCTTCCCAATGACGGGAAATGCGACGACGGCCGTTATGGACGCCCCTTCGCCACTTCCGCCAAAGGCGCTTCGCGAGCTCGGTCTCTCGATTTCAAAAGACTAAGAAAAACGGGGCGAAAGCCTCGTTTTCTGGTATAATAGTGCTATGTCTGATTTTGTCGTAAAGCAACAACGATTCGAGGGGCCTCTCGCTCTTCTCCTTGATGTTCTTAAGAAAAAACAGCTTGAGATTACCGAGGTGAATCTTGCGGAAATCGCCGATGATTTTTTGCGGTTTATGGAGAGTCGGGATATTTTGCCCGAGGAGATGGCGGATTTTCTTGTTGTCGCGTCGCGCCTTATCCACCTTAAAAGCGCCGAGCTTCTTCCGGACCTTGAGGCGGTCGAGGAAGAGGGGGATCTCGCCGAGCAACTTCGTCTGTACGAAGCGTTTCGGGTTGCGGCGGAGGCGATCGAGCGACTTTTTGGAAAGACGGTTTTGCGCTCACGTACAATGATAAAGAAAAAGGATACGAGTATTCGATTTGCGCCGAGCGAAAATATTACGGGAGAGAATCTACGTCACCTTTTTTTATCGGTTATTAAACGGCTCGAACCGTTTTTTGCGCTCCAAGAAACGACAATGGAGAAGGTTATTTCGATCGAAGCGAGAATGAAACAACTACAAGCGGCAATTCTCGCGAAAAAGAGTTTTGCGTTTTCGGAGCTTGTAAAGGGTGCGAAGAGTCGCGCGGAAGTTGTTGTAAGTTTTCTCGCGCTTCTCGAGCTCGTAAGACGACAGGTTGTTGTCGCCGAGCAGGGGGCGAAAAAAATGATTATGATACAAGCGGTATGATTGAAGCGTTGTTATTTTATCTTGGTCGACCAGTGAAAAAACGAGAGCTTGAGAAGATGCTCGGGATTTCTCGAAATGAACTTGAGGCGGGCCTCGTCGAGCTACGAAAAAAATTCGGCGAAGGTTCCGGGATTCGGCTTGTCGAACTCGACGACGTTTTAGAACTCGCGACGGCGCCGGAGGCGGGGGAGCTTCTTTCAGGGTTATTTGCAAAAGGAGAGGAGGCACCGCTTACGCGACCGCAACTCGAGACACTTACGATTATCGCGTACCGAGGCCCGATCGGAAAAGCGGAAATAGAATATATTCGCGGAGTCAATTGCTCGGTGATTTTGCGTAACCTGCTTATCAGGGGACTCGTCGAGGAAGATGAAACAGATCTTGAGCCGAGATACCGTCTAACGACCGATACGCTTAAATTCCTTGGAATTTCCCGTATTGAAGATCTCCCGGAGTACGAAAAATTACATTCTTACGCGAAAATTGATAAGATGCTTGAGGACATGACGCTTTAATATGTTTGACGCCCTTATCCACGAACTCGCAAGCGCGGTTTTTTATAAGAAATACCTTAAAACGGATCTTGCGGATTTAGAATCGGCGTATACGGGGACCGCCCCAGTGGAGCACTTCTTATCCGAACCGCGTCCTTCGCTTCCGGCTTCTCTTTTTGGGCCATTTGCTCCGGCCTATCCAAAGAAGGTGAAGAAAGAGGCGCTAGGGGTGTTTACGTCGGCGCGCAGTATTATCGTTGAGGATGGGGCGACGGAGATGATGATGATTGGGAGGCGGCCCGACGACCTAAGGTCGATTGGGAGCGTAACGAAGCTTATGACGGCTATGGTGTTTCTTGACGCCGACCCTAACCTTGCGCGAACGGTTACGCTTACGCCCGAGGACTACGTTGGTGGTGGACGACTCTATTTGAATTATTTTGACGAAACGGAACTTGGGGACATTTTTACAACGGCGATTGTAGGCTCCGACAACACGGCAACCGAATCGCTTGTTCGGTTTTCGGGGCTCGATAAGGAAACGTTTGTCGCGAAGATGAACGAGAAGGCGCAGACCCTTGGGATGACTTCGACGAATTTTGTCGATCCAACCGGAATTCGAAGCGAGAACATGTCGACCGCTCGCGACATGATTCGACTTCTTCGCGCTTCGGAAACCTATGGCCCACTTAAAGAGGCTATGACGACCGCGGCCGCGACGATTGAGCAGGGAAGCGGGGCGGTTATTACCGTTGAAAATACAAATCAACTTCTTACAAGTTATCTCGCCGAACCGCCGTATACGATTACCGCGGGAAAGACGGGGTATCTTCCGCAGGCCGGCTACGTTTTAACGAGTGCTGTTGAGAAGGATGGGCACAAAGTCTATATTGCGGCGCTAGGGGCGGAAACGAAAACGGATCGGGAGACGGATGTAAAGGCGCTTGCGGAGTGGGTGTTCGACGTGTTTTTTTGGGAGTAGTATGAAGGAAGCGATTGTTTTAGCGCTCGAGGGGATTCCTCACGAACTTGCGGTTTCGCTCCTCGGGATGATCCCGATTACCGAGCTTCAACTCGCGATTCCCGTTGGCATTTTGCGTTACGGTCTTCATCCGTTTACGGCGTTTTTCTTCGCCCTTCTTGGAAATCTTGTTCCATTTTTGCCTTTGTATTACGGCCTTGCAACGCTTCGAAAGTTCTTGTCGAAGGTCGCTCCCTGGAGCGTTCGATTTTTGGATCATTTTGTTGCGCGGGCGGAACGCAAAGTTTCCGGCAATTTCGCGCGCTACGGAAGTTGGGCTTTGGCATTATTTATTTGTATTCCATTTCCGTTTACTGGATTATACACGGCGACCCTTGCTGCGGTTGCGTTAAAGATTCCTGTGCGTCAGGCATTTACCGGAATTCTTGTTGGGCTTTTAAGCTCGGGAACTATTGTCATGTTACTTACGCTTTCTGGAAAACTTGTTTTATAGGGGTGGCGTGTGTCCGGCGTGGAAAACGGGTATGCGGTCACAGATGTTTTTAAAACGTGCAAATTTCCCAATATAAATAGGGGGTATTTTTAAGATCCGTGACCGCATAGTGAGTCGCGGGGAAAGAGGTGCTCCGAGGAAAACAAAACACCCGCCGTAAAGGCGAGTGATTTGTCGTTCACAATGCCCGAAATATTCGGGCGTTCTGGACGAACCGATTTCAGGCGAAATCGGTAAGTAGCGTTTGCTGTCGAGGCTGACGAGGTGCTTCTCCCCCGGAATCTGTTTATGTACCTCTCCGCGCGACCGGATTCACGTCGCGAGAGAGCGGATGTAATCCTGCATGGGACCCCGTCGTGCAACGGGGAACCTCCTTTATTGCGTCATTACCCGACGCTGGTCTTAAGGCGGTGATGATTACCGACCTCGTGTTATTGGACGCGAATCATCCGCGCGGGGCATTACCGATGCCCTACATACGGCGCCTAGCCTGGCGAGGGTTGAGAATGCGGATGACGGGTCGCACACTCTCTCAGAAATCGCTATCCCGTCAGCGCAGGTAGTTTTTGACCATGACCTGACATGGTGGTTGCCCCGTTAGGGCTTTCGGCGCGACCGGGACGGATTACTCCACCCTGGCCGCGCTCTATATACGAAACGGCTTCTGGTACATCGTACCTCCGACGCTTCCGAATTTCGTTAGTACACAGGGCGTTAATGCGCTGTCCCAACGAAGACTCAATATACCACATTTTGAGGAAAATGTCAAGGGCAAAATGATTAAAAATGGCTAAAATAAGCAAAAAAAGCAAACAAAAAATCGCCCTGTAAAAGGACGACTTTTTGGTGGCTGGGGTGGGAATCGAACCCACGACCTAGGGCTTATGAGTCCCTCGCTCTAACCGACTGAGCTACCCAGCCGTGGTACCGTGGGAGGGACTCGAACCCTCAATCCCGTTAGGGAAACGGATTTTGAGTCCGTCGCGTATACCATTCCGCCACCACGGCATTTGTGGGGCTAGAATAGCGCTTTTTCGGAATTTGGTCAATCGCCGGGCGGGCTTTAAAGCAGAGCGCCCCGCCGACTCGAGTGAGCGGCGGGGCAGTGGGAACGAGGAGTAGACGACATCGGATCAGTCGATGCGATCGGAGATCTCCTTCTTGAGGGAGCCAAGATCCTTGTATGTAAAACGGAAGTTGACCGAGTTGATCGATTCCGTGGGTGGGAGTAGTGGTCCGACCGTGTTCTTGACCGAAGTGCGTCCATTGGGAAGGGTGATGACCCACGTTCCTTCTCGCGACTCTTCCCTTGCGCTCTCGATCGCTTCGAAGACTGTTTGGTGATCGCCGATCCAGTCATCGCGAAAGATACGAGAGTTCACTTCTTGGCGCCCGGTGAGGGAGACAAGGTTGAATTTCCGGCAGGCCGTGACAAGGACTGCACCGATACGCCCCTCGGTTCCGAAGCCGATGAAGGGTGTGGGTAGATCACCGAAGTGCTTGAGTATGTCGACGAACTGGTCGTCATTCGGGTAGAGGTTGACTCCGTACGGGATGCTCCTCCATCGGTGTTCATCGGGGAACGGTCCCGCATCCTCAATCCACTTGGCGTTGCACGAGAGGGGGACCGAGTAGCGTCCAACTTCGGGAAGGCGCGTAGCTTCGCCGAGCGAACCTACGAACTCGCGGAGACTGTCTGTCCACTCGAGTAGGTTTGTGCCCCCGGGACCACGGGAGGCTCGGACGCGGATAGTGTTGTTCGCGGCGATCGCAATTTCGAGATCGTCGAATCGAAGTAGGGTGTAGTAAAGGAGCTCATGCATGATTTGTCGCCTCCTAAGCGACAAGGATTTTTAACATTTTACCGGGTTTTTGGCAAGGGATAGATGAAAAAAACTGCACCCCGCCGACTCCGAAGAGCGGGCGGGGCAGGGGTGCGCCGACGTAGCTACTTTGACCAGAGCCGTCGAATCGCGTTTTGAAGCACATCCTGCAATTCGGGATGGCTCAAGGTGAGGTCGCTACGGTAGATGTTTGGGGAGTTGCGGAAAGTAGCAATGAACTCCCAAATCTTGTCGACCCACTCGCTTGGAATGGCGACGGGCGTTCCTTCGAGGCCTGTTGACCTGCCGTCCTCTTCAGGACCTTCCGTGGTCGGAATCTTGAGCCAACGTAAATCGCTGATGAACGAGAGGGCGTTGTGGTTGTTTAGGGCGTAGACGAGTGCCGAGAGATCGCACTCAATCCTTGTTTTCCAGCCTCTTCCTCCTTCGGTGGTTGCACGGAACGATCGGATCATGGTCATGCCCGTCGTCTTGTTGATCGTGAGGCGATAGCGTGAAGTGTGTCCTCCCTCGCTCTGTACGAGGTGAAGAATCAATTCCTCGGATTCCATTAGAAACCTCCTGCACTTACGGTGTCATAAAAAACGGCGCCCCGCAAGCTCGAGGAGCTGCGGGGCAGTTATGTACGAAGTGTCGGTCACGCCGCCTTCTCGGATTCGACGGTGTAGAGGCCAATCCTCGTCTCGATCTCATCAACGATTTCGATCGGGAAGTGCCGGTACTTCTCGGACGCGGCGTCTCGGTCTCGCGTGCGCTTGCGACGACTCGTACCGTCGAGGAGCGGAGCGAAGTGTTCATTCGATTTGATCGAGGCGTGTACTACGTTCGCACACGCGAGTGCGAGCTCTTCGAACGTGTAGTCGATTGTCGTGGTGGAGAAGTGTCCGCTCCTCGTTTGGACGGTTGATGTGAATTTCGCAGTTCGGCGCCTATGGTTGAACGTGAGGGTGAAGCTCTCTTCACACCGCCCGTCATTGTACGAAAACCTACGACACAAAACCGATTGTTGAGACATGCTCACCTCCTCCTAAAAAAGTAGCAGGGTTTTGCGGAAAAATCAAGCGAGAAGCCCCACCAACTGTTGTTCAGCGGGTGGGGCGAGGGGGCGGGAAGCGGCGGTGGATTTCGGCAACCCACTCGCTTGGAATTCGCATCTGTTTGGAGTCGTATTCGTTTATTTCCAACTCGATTTCGACGGTGCCTTTGTGGAGGCCTTTCGTCTCAGGTCGGGAGGCGTGTCTTACGGCCTTCAGGAATCGTCGGGTAGTTCCGCCAATCGGATAACGCATTGTGCGGGTCCATTCGCTGTCGATGAAGAAGCTTTCGGTTTGTTCGAAGTAGTATTCGTTCTCCTTTGGCCCGATACATAAGTAGTATCCGAGTCGACTTGTCCCGGTGGCAACGAGCTTTTCGAGCTCGAAATACATTGGGACATCTCGAGTAAATTTCGTCCAGTCCATGAAGATCCTCCTAGGGAACCCTCTACCTCGAAGGGTTGGCAGCGCGAAGGGTGAGAGTCAGGCGACGAACTTCGTCGATCCAGGCCCGAGGAATGACGAACGCGACGCGTTCGCTCGTTTCGCGCGATTCTTGCGGGGACAGATAGAACGTTCGATATTCATCCGAATCCTCGAATTCAGGTGGTGGATTGTCGTTGAACGACTCGAGGAGCAGTTCGACCGTTCCACGCCACCTGAGCTTCTCTTCGGGTTTTCGGGGATTGTCGCGCGTATCCGCCTCCAAGGTCTGGATAGCGGCTTCGCCACTCACGACGTTGATCTCGAGGCGCGCAGTACGCATCACCTCGTCCTCGATCCACTTGCCACTCAAGACGTGGACAGCTTCGTTCATGCGCACCTCCTTTTAGGAAAGTATCAGATTTTAGCAGTGAGAGTGTGTTCACGGGTCGTTCTGTAGATCCTGGAGGGCTAGATCGAGACCGGCGTCGCGAGCGAGCGACTCCGTGGACTCGCAGTAGATCAGGATGATCTGTACCCACTTGGTCGGGATGAGGAAGCCCTTAGTTTCGTCGCCCTGGCCAGTTGGGAGTAGGACGAACGCGTTGCGCACGTCCGTGTTGAAACCGTGGTTGGTGTCGCTCAGGGCCTCCACGAGCACGGAAGCGGGCCCGGAGAAGTGTGCACTCGTCTCGTTGCCCTCGGTGTCTCGCTCAGTGCTTCGAACCTTCGCGAGACGGGTATTGCCGTAGATTTCGACTTCGGTCAGTACGTAGGCGGGCGCGAATTTCGACCCGAGCTCAAACTTAAGGCGGAGCGAACTGGACATGGAAAACCTCCTACACTCACGGTGTCATAAAAAACGGCGCCCCGCAAGCTCGAGGAGCCGCGGGGCAGTGGCCGAACTCCCTACCAGGTAGTCGAGAAGAGACGGCGGATGTGGGGGATCCAGGCGTTCGGGATCGGGACGTAGTGCTCTCGGCCGTCCCGAAGCTTGAACTTGTAGTGGCGACGATCCCCCGCTTCGTCCGCGAAGGACTCGCTCTTGAGTCTTGCGATTACGTCGGCGAAGGATCCGCGTAGGCGCATCATGCCGATATCGATCAGGACCTCGTTTCGCACGAGGTCGAAGTCGATGCAGGTATAGCTGAAGCCGTCGAACTGCTTCTTGAAGCGGGTGACTTTGACCGCACTGTCACCTTCTCCTCGCGTTGTCTCAAACGGCAGATCCGGATCGCGCAGGGTCTTTGCGAATTCCCGGATCTTTTCGATCCACTCCTCTGGGAACATGAACCCAACTTCTTCGTCCGGCGGATTCGGGTTTCGCTCGGTAGTGGTTCCAGGCATTCCCGTCAGGAAGGAGACGTTTGCGAACGGTTCTCCACTCGGGTGGGCGTCGACCTCGCTCTTGTCGAGCGCTGCGAGGAGCTCCACAACAGGCCCCCTCCGCTTGTTGTCCAACCAGTATGGCGTACCATCTTCCAAGGTCTTGAGGACGAATCCGTTTACGATCCGGAACCTCTCGTCTTCAGGGGTGATCGTGACGCTGTACCTGTAGCGGAGGGACGATTCATCCCCCGTTTCAACTTCCAAAACAAAGGGCTCTGTGGTCATGGAAATCCTCCTGCCCGCATGGTACGCTAATTTATATGGAAATCAACCTTTTGGCCGTAGTTATTTGCGCGGTAGTGTCGATGGTTATTGGAACGGTTTGGTACGGGGTGCTCTTTAGTAAGCAATGGG
>CAZBFR010000011.1:0-19232 GCA_964491425.1 uncultured Gammaproteobacteria bacterium | reverse complement strand
CGGTTTTGTTTTTCATGAGTTCACGGAGCGCGGCTTGGATTAGTTGCTCGCTTTGTGAATCGAGTGCGGAAGTTGCTTCGTCGAGAACGAGAATTGGCGCGTTACGAAGAATTGCGCGAGCGATCGCTACGCGTTGGCGCTCGCCACCGGAAAGTTTAACACCACGTTCGCCGACAAATGTTTCGTAACCGTCCTTAAGTGCAGAAATAAATTCATGGCAGTGTGCCTTCTTCGCAGCGTCGATCACCTCGTCCATCGTCGCATCCTGTTTTCCATAGCGGATGTTATCGAGTAGGGAGCGATGAAAAAGAATTGGATCTTGAGGGACGATAGAGATTGCGGAGCGAAGCGAGGCTTGAGTGACTTTCGCCGTATTTTGTCCGTCTATTGTGATTGTTCCTTTTTGGAGATCAAAGAATCGCATCAAGAGTTTGACCATGGTCGACTTTCCCGCACCTGAAGGTCCAATAAGGGCAACTTTTTGTTTTGCGTCAATCGTGAGCGACAAATTTTTAATGACCGGTTGATTTTTTTGAAAGGCAAATGAAACTTTGCTAAAAACAATTTTCCCCGCCCTCACTTTTAGTGGTTGAGCGCTAGAAATATCCGTAATCTCAATTTTCTGATTCATCATTGTTACTATTTCTTTACTTCCGGTGATCGTTGAAGCGATCTTTCTAAAGATACGTGCAACATCCCAAATCTTAAAGAAAACGAGCGCAAGGAACGTTTGAATAAAGGCAATATCGCCAAGGGTGATTTGTTCAGCGAGCCAAAGTTTTACCCCAAAATAATAAAGACTAACCTCAATTGTAATAATGAGTAATGTTTGAATGGTGAAAATAAGCATGTGAGCCGTCCAGCTTAACGAGGTCGCTTTTGCTAATTTTTGTTCCGCCATCGTAAGCTTTTGAAACTCTAAGTCTTCGGTTGCAAAACTTTTGATTGTTATTGCGTTTGAAACCGAGTCAGCGATTTCTCCGCTTAGGCTCGAATCAAGTTCGTCGCGTCTCACGTCGTAACGCGATGCGATTCGTGTAAGAAAAAACTGTATGCCGATAAACACCGTAACCCAAATGCCGAAGGCGAGTCCAAGAATTGGACGTTGAATACTTAGTCCGATGATGGATCCGACAAGGATTGCGGTCGTTGGGTAGATTTCAAAAATGACATGGCTACTAAATTGATCAAAGCCATCCGATAGTCGACGGATTTGGCGAGTAAGAGACCCGGCAAACTCATTTTGAAAATAGGACTCGCTTTGTGCGAGGAGTTTTTTGTACGCGGAGAGTTCAAGATCCGCCATGGATTTCGGCAGATAAGGAATGTAAATAAAATCGTGAACGCGCCAAAAAAACCATTCCAACAGTTTAACAGATACGAAAAGGGTGAGTACGGGGGTAAAAATAGCGAATGTTGCGCTTGTCGGTGTTGTTTGTTCGAGCAAATTGAAGAGATCTTTCATGACCCATGGAATCGCGATACTTGCGATGTTACCAATGGTAATGAATACAAAAACGGTAAGCAGTTTAAAGAAATGTTTTCGTGCTTGGCCGAAGTATACTTGTAAAACATCGAGCCCCGTTGCCTCCTTCTTTTTCATATTTACAAATAGTATAGCACGGGGTAAAACGGGGGAGATTATGCAAATTGGGGTTGTTGGGGCGGGATATGTTGGACTAATCCAAGCCGTGGCGCTTGCGAAGGCGGGGCACACGGTTGTTTGCGTTGATGTTGACGAGGCGAAGGTTGCGCGGTTGAAGAAGGGGGAGGTGCCGTTTGAAGAGCCGGGTGTTCGCGAGGCGATGAAAGAGGTGGGGGAGCGACTTCTGTTTACGACGAGTTACGAAGAGCTCGGGGAGGCGGGTGTTGTATTCGTTTGTGTTGGGACTCCACAAGGGGAGAACGGCGAGTGCGATTTGCGATTTGTGAATAGTGCACTGCGAGAAGTTGCGATGGTTGCGAGGGCGGGGACGCTTGTCGTTGTTAAGAGCACGACGCCTCCGGGGAGTGAGCGTGAGTTTCGTATCGCGCTTGGTCGAGAGGATTTATCGCTTGCGGTAAATCCGGAATTTTTGCGACAGGGGAGAGCACTCGAGGATTTCGAAAAACCGGAGCGACTCGTGTTTGGCGTGTCGACACACCGCGACGAGAAGATCCTTCGAGAAATCTACACGTTCGTTCAAGCTCCGATTTTTGTTACAAATATCGCTTCCGCGCAAATCGCAAAGTACGCGTCAAATACGATGCTTGCCCTTCGACTCTCGTTTATGAATGAGGTCGCAAATATCGCGCAAGTTACCGGCGGACATATTAAAGATATTGAAGCGATTGTTGGCGCCGACTCCCGAATCGGAAAACAATTTCTAGGAACCGGAGCGGGGTTTGGCGGATCCTGTTTTCCAAAAGATGTTCTTGCGCTTGATCGCGCCGGGCGTGACCACGGCTACGCACCAAAACTTATTGCTCCAATTATCGAAGTAAATAACGCACAACACCGCGCCTTCCTCGCGAACCTCGACCGTTTTTTAACGTTTACACCGGAGACGGTTCTCGCGGTTTGGGGGCTTGCGTTTAACAAGGGCACGGACGATCTTCGCGAATCGCCCGCGGTACGGATCGTTGAGGCGCTCCTTTTGCGTGGTGTAAAGATTCGCGCCTATGATCCTGTTGCGGGGAAGAATGCAAAAACCTATTTCGGGGAGAAGATTACAATCGTAGATTCGAAAGAGAGCGCGCTTCTTGGCGCGGACGCGCTCCTTGTTCTTACGGAATGGCCGGAATTTATCGAGGCGGATTTTGACGCCGTGAAACGCACGCTTCGACGACCGATTATCGGTGACGGAAAACATGTCCTCCCACACTTTGCCCTCCGCAAAAAAGGATTTACCGTTGTCGGGATTGGGCTATGACCCCTGCCGGATTTCTTCGCGTCCTTTGCCTTGGATTTATTGTCGGGATTGGCGTATTGAGTTTTTCAATTCCTGTGTGGGTGGTGGTAATTGCGTTTGCGGCCGCGTTTGTTCTTCGGGGGCGAACCGTCTATCTTCTTCCGGTTTTAATCGCCTTCTTCGGGGGCATTTTTTTGTATGCGGAGGCGGGGCCGGGGGAAGGGTCGGTGCGTGGAAGTATTGGAGAAGAAGTTGAAGTCGTGATTACGGTTGCAGACGTTGAGGGACTCGAGCGCCTACAGGTGATTGGTAAGCGGGTACATGTAAACACGATCCCGGTTGAGAACCGCATCCTTGTATTTACAGATCCGTGGGAGTCGATTCGTCCCGGCGATCGTTTATCGTTTCGCTGTACGCTTGAAGCACCCGAACCTTTCGACGGATTTCGCTACGATCGCTATCTTGCGAGTAAGGATATCCTTGCCTTGTGTATGCGACCGAGAGGCGTAACGGTCGAGGGCGGTGCCGGGCCGGCGACAAAGCTACGAGAAGCGTTTACCGACCGGGTGAATCGTTTGTACGGAATTCCGCAGGGAACGCTCCTTAACGGCCTCCTTCTCGGCGAAAAAGAATTTAGCGATGCGTGGTCTACGGCATTCCAAAAAACGGGAACCTCCCACATTGTCGCCGCCTCCGGATACAACGTAACGATGTTTGCGACGCTTATTTTTGGACTCCTTCTTTCATTATCGTTAAAGCGAAAGACGGCAGGGGTGGTTCTTATTCTCGCAATCTGTTTTTACGTGTGGCTTGCGGGTGGGGATCCCCCGGTCCTTCGTGCTGGGCTTATGGCGACCCTTGTCGTTGTCGCGCGAATTTTTGGTCGGCGTAGTGGCGCGGAACAAGGTCTTCTTCTTGTTGCTTGCGCAATGCTCGCTCTTAACCCTTACCTCTTGCGCGACGACGTTGCCTTTCAACTTTCATTCCTCTCAACCGCCGGCCTTCTTTACCTAACAAAGCCGGTGTCGCGCGCTCTCGAATTTCTTCCCGAGGCGCTCGGTCTTCGCGAATCGGTCGCCTCAACAATCTCCGCGACGGTCGCGACGTTCCCAATTATCGCGCTCCAATTCGGAACTTTTTCCATTATCGCTCTTTTTGTAAACGCGCTCGTTCTCCCGCTCGTCCCTTTTACGATGGCTCTCGGCGCCCTTTCCGTTCCCGCTTCGTTTGTCCCAGTTCTTTCCGCCCCGCTTACTTTCGGGACGGACTTTCTTCTTCGCGTCATCCTCTTTATTATTAACACGACCGCGGACCTCTCCTTCGCAACGATCCCACTTTCTTTCTCACCGCCACTCGCAATTCTCCTTTGGATCATGACCATTCTCCTTTTATGGCTCGGACGAAAATCTTCGCTCTCGTTCTCTTCTTTGCGTTAGCGATCGCGTTTGCGTACATACGCGACGTATCGTTTTCAGGTACGCCAAAATCGGAAATTGTTACGATTTGGTTTTACGATGTTGGCCAGGGCGACTCGGCGCTCGTTGACATTGGTCGTGAACAGCTTCTAATCGATGGAGGTCCGGGAGGGGGTGTGATTGAAAAACTGACCGAGACTCTGTCGTTTTGGGATCGCACGATCGAATTTGTCGTAGCGACACACCCGCACGCCGATCATCTCGACGGAATTAATCACGCGTCAAACTATTTTGAATTTGGACGGGTCTTTATTCCTGACTATGACTACGAAAGTAGGGTGTATCACACATTTGTTGCAAAAGAAGATGAAGAATATTTGGTTGCGGGCGACACAATCCTCTTTGCGAACGGCGGTCGTTTTGACGTCCTTTGGCCGAAGGAAGGTGAGGTTCTCGACCCTGAGGACGCAAATAGCGCTTCGGTAGCCGGGATCCTCTCGATTTACGGGAAGCACATTCTTTTTACCGGAGACCTTGGAAGTGAAGAGGAGCTTAAAATCGCCGGTGACCTTCGCGATATCGACGTGTTAAAAGTTGGGCATCACGGGAGCAAGACTTCAACCTCTGAAACGCTCTTAACGTTAACCGATCCCGAGGTAGCCGTAATAAGTCTCGGGGAAGGGAATGACTACGGACACCCGTCGCCTGAAATCCTTACGCGCCTTTCGAGCTACGGCGTTCAGGTTTTTCGTACCGACCTAGATGGCGATATTCGGGTCCAAATTTTCCCTGACGGCACGATTCACTTCGCAACATTTTCTCTCGGGCGACAAAATTGACAAACCTATGCTATTATTGTAGCGTTCTCGCTAACTAAATCTATGGCAGATATTCAAAAAACTTTGGTTCTTATTAAGCCAGATGCGTTTCAGCGGGAACGCGTCGGCGAAGTCATTGTTCGTCTCGAACAAACCGGCTTAAAAATCGTTGCGATGAAGATGACAAATCTCGACGATGCGACGCTTATCGAGCACTACGGTCACCTTAAAGAAAAGCCGTTCTTCAATGACTTGAAGACGTTTATGCAACAGACCCCGGTCGTTGCAATGATCCTTGAGGGACTCGAATCGATCGAGGTTGTACGAAAGATTGTTGGAGCGACAAACCCGCGAAAGGCGGACGCTGGAACGATTCGTGCGGATCTTTCGATGAATGTTCCCGCAAACATGGTCCATTCCTCGGACTCTCCGGAATCGGCCGAAATCGAAATTAATCGCTTCTTTAAACCGGAAGAGCTCTTTACCTACGAAAAATTGACAGATAAGTATCATTTTGGCGAAGGCGTTTAAGACCCATTGCCAAGTCGTGCCATTGGTGCAATGATAAAGATGCTTCAGGCGAGAGTCACTGTAATTGGCCAACTACTTCGTGAAAGATTTCCTCGATCTAGGGGAGATACAGCGGTCCAGGCGGTTTTGCTCGAGACGTGAGGCGCCTAGCGCGCTACCGTCTTCGAGGCCTATCGCCACTACCCAAATGGGAAACGGACCAACTTACACCTTTCGTTTGGGGCACCAGAAGAGAACCTGCATTGCGGGTTTTTTTCATTTTTGCTACGGTCTAGAGTCGTCCCGTACTATGCGGGGCGATCGATTTCCTGAGACAACCTTTAACGACCTGGAGGGGTCATGACCGTGTCTAAAAATGGACGGATGATTGTTCGTCCGGCGGAGATCCTGTCTCCGTACGCGGTGTCGAGTTTGCGGGATGTCGTAATCCCGGTCCTTGCCGACGAGTACCTTCGCCTCGTGGAACGAGGGGACGCAACGAAGTCCGAGGCGCTTCAGTCAGTACTCCGTATGATCGATAATCCGATGCTCGCCTTGAAGTTCTTCGAGGTGTGGCGCGAGTTTCTCGAAAGAGAGCGTGCCCGCCTTGCCGAGTGGGCGACGCGTGAAGGAAAAGTCGAGCTTCGCGAACGCCTCGAGAAGCTGGAGAATCTCGTTTTCGAGACTCGGTTATTAGAGGAGAAGCGTGTTGACGCGTTCCCTAGTGACCCCCCGTTCGTAGAGGAGCTACGGCGTGAATTCGTTCGACTTCTCTACAAGGAGCGCGATCATCGCCGTCGGCAACTCAACGCGCGCGGAGCGTCGTGGATCCACGAACGTCTTTCGCATTTGATTGACCGTGTGGACGACATGATGCATGCGGGAAAATTGCACATGCCTCCACTCCTTCGTGAGCAATTCGACTTCAACGACGACGTGTGGGTCATTATGGATCCCTGCGATCTGCTCGAGGAAGTCGCGAAGGCGAATCGTTCGAGGGCGAGCGACTTGATGATTGCGGGTGTGCGCGGGTCGCACGCTTCATTTCGTCTCGCGCTTGCGGTTAACATGCTCCTAATTGAACTCGCCGATCCGGCCCTCGCACGTGGGAGAGGGCTGAATGCGATTCAGCGTTTACGGCGTGAACGACTCTTCCATACCGAAGAAGAGCGCGTGGTGTATCTTGCGGCGCGTGTGACGAGAAGGACGCGTGCAATCGCTGGTCACAAGGAGGTGATCGGTTGTTCAGATGCGATTCCGCTCGTCGCCGTTGGCTTGTCGAGGGAGCTCGCAATCGCGCAACTTGAGGGTGATGATCGCGGTGACCGTGGGGTAGAGACAAAGACCTTTGAGTTCGTGTGTCGCGTCGTCGTTGACGGACCGCGTCGCTATCTTGTAGCGACACGTTTCCGTCCGAAGGACATGTTCTCAACGCTTGTGAAAAATGGGCGTAAGGTCATTGATCCATACATCGTTACGTCCGGGCGACTCATTCTTGAGTTGATGAAAGACAATCGTGGCTGGCGGGAGACGGTCGTTGCCGTGGAAGAAAACGGGAAGTTGCGCGTCGCGACGCGTGTTGATCTCGACGAATACCGCAATATCGTCTTCGATCGACTGTGGAGGGACCCGCTTGTTCCGCACGATTTCGAAGGCGACGAAGATAACAAGGGACATGCTCACCGCTCCGCGGGCTACTACGACACAAAGATTCTTGGTCATATCGTGACGCTCGACGATGAGCTCGAGTTTCACGGTCCGTGCGAGCAGTTGTTTCTCACGGCCTTCGACCACCTGCACTGCAACGTCTTGTCGCGTGACGATGAAAACCACGAACGTCGAAAGGCACGCCAAGTGCTCGAGTGGCTTGTCGATGCCTTGCCCGTAGATCGCTCTTTTGTCTGGTCAAAGGAGATGCTCACGCATCTTAACGCCTGGACCGGCAAGGTGCTTGACGGCGACTTCTAATCTCGACCCCGTGTGAGAACGCTCGCACGGGGTCGCTTCGTTTCTTGTCGCTCGGGGTCGATTTTGGTACGCTGTGCGTGTATGAATGAATCCTTACGGATTGCGCTTATTTTGGGATCTGTGCGAGTTGGAAGACAATCCGGTAAGCCAGCAAGTGTGCTCAAGCGATTGTTTGAAGAGGGGGGAGCAAGTGTCGATTTTGTCGATTTAATGGAACTGAATTTACCGGTCTATAACGGAGAAAATGGAGGGGAGGGAAGGGTACGACTTTTAGATGCGTATAAACAGGCGGATGTTATTGTCATGGTCTCGCCGGAATATCACCAAAGCCTTCCGGGAGCCGTGAAAAACGCAATTGATTTTGCGGATAGTAAGGAACTTCGAGATAAACCGCTTGCGATCGTCGGTGTGTCGAGCGGACAGTGGGGCGGGGGACGGATGGTTGTGGCGCTTCGCCAGGCCTGGATTGGCGCGAAAGGGATCGTTCTTCCGCCGTCGTTACTTACGCCGTATGTTGAGGCGTTCTACGCGGAGAACCCACCGGAAGAGTGGACTCTGCGCGCAAAAGAGTTTGTCGACGCGGTGCTAACTTGGGCAAAACGCCTACGCTAATATGAAACAATTTTTAATCCGTGGCGGGAATCGACTTTCGGGAACGGTAAAAATCGCGGGGGCGAAAAATGCGGCGTCCAAAATGATTATTGCAAGCCTTCTTACAAAAGAGCAGGTCATTTTACATAACGTTCCATTACAAGAGGAAACCGATATCGCGAAGGAATTGATCGAGATGATTGGGGCGACGGCAAGTATTGAGGACCATACGCTTACGGCGGCGACTCCGGAAATCCGTTCGACCTCGACGATGGCGCTTTCGCGCAAGAATCGTTTGTCGATTCTTCTTGCCGCGCCTTTGATGCACCGTTCGGGCGAGGCGACGATTCCGAAAGTTGAGGGCGATAAGATTGGTCCACGCCCAGTGAACTATCACGTAAGCGCGCTTCAAAGAATGGGTGCGACGGTCGAAGTAACCGACGAGGGTTGGCATTTTACGGCAAAAGAAGGTCTTCGCGGAGTGTCGGTTGAGCTTCCATATCCATCGGTTGGCGCTACCGAGTCGATTATTTTTGCCGGGGTACTCGCGAAGGGTCGAACCGTAATCCAAAACGCTGCGATCGAACCGGAGATTATGGAGCTCATTGCGATGCTCCAAAAAATGGGGGCAAATATCGAGGTTGGGGCGGGGCGAACGGTTATTATTACGGGCGTTGAGGAGCTTCACGGGTGCGAACACCGCGTTTTGCCGGATCGTCTCGAAGCGGGATCGTTTGCTTGTCTTGCGCTCGCGACGGGTGGCGATATTTTTTGTGAAGGAGCGGTACAGCGCGATATGATTACGTTTTTAAACGCGATTCGTTCGATTGGTGGGGGCTACGAAGTAAGGGAGGACGGGATTCGATTCTTTGGAGACGGGAACTATAAGGCTACTACGATTGAAACGGATACGTTCCCTGGATTTTCAACCGACTGGCAGCAGCCGTTTGCAGTTGTTTTAACCCAAGCTGAAGGTGTTTCGAAGATCCACGAAACCGTGTACGAAGATCGTTTCCGCTATACAGAGACATTGAACGCAATGGGTGCCTCGATTGAAATCGCCTACCTTCCGGAAGAAATTTCTGGTCAGTTCAAGCTCCAAAACTACCAACAAACTGCTGTGATTACGGGAAAAACCCCTCTCCATGCCGGAACGATGACGGTTCCCGATATTCGCGCGGGTCTCGCTTACGTTGCCGCTGCACTTGTTGCCGAAGGGGAGTCGCGAATCGACGGGATTCACCACCTTGAGCGTGGCTATGAAAAACTCTTCGATAAGTTAATCTCGATCGGAGCGGATATTTCTTATGTTGATTGACCTCTTCTTTTCTTCGCCGATAACCGCACTTATTTGGCTTATCGCGATCCTTGTTTCGCTTTCGTTCCACGAATTCGCCCATGCGCTTATTGGAACGCTTAAGGGGGACATGACCGCAAAACTTCTCGGTCGCCTAACGATTAACCCGCTTGCGCATATCTCCCCAATCGGTTTTCTTATGTTTCTTTTCGTTGGGTTTGGTTGGGCGAAGCCGGTTCCATATAATCCCTATAATTTAAAACACCCAAAAACAGACGCCTTCCATATTGCGCTTGCGGGACCGTTTTCGAACCTTCTCCTCGCGCTTCTCTCGTCGGGAATCCTTGCGCTTATTCTTGCGACGGGACTCGCGAGTCTTTCAAGCGGGATCGCCTTTTTCCTTATCGCAATGATCTTAATTAATATCTCGCTAGCGATTTTTAACCTTATTCCGCTCGATCCGCTCGACGGCTCTAAGGTTCTCGACCTTCTCCTTGATAAGCCACACCAACAACGTCTTCGCGAATCGATTCGCCAGTACGCCCCAACCGTTCTTCTGTTTTTGGTCATTGTTTCGATTACAACGAGCTTCAACCCCTTCTTTTTTATCAGTATTCCCGCGGAAATTGTGTGTGAATCGTTAACAAATGGTGCCTGCTTTGAGGTCCTTTCAACCGCTTTTTCGCGTTAGGGGCCCAAATATTGACCGTTTTTAGGGGTCATGCTACACTTTGCCCACATTTATTATGCCTACGATCAACCAGTTGATTCGAAAAAACCGAACGACATCGAAGCGAAAATCAAAGTCGCCTGCGATGCAGTTCACGCTCGATACCTTGCACCGCAAGAAAACGACGTTAAGCCGTGGAGCGCCTTACAAGCGAGGAGTTTGTACGCGCGTAATGACAATGACCCCAAAGAAACCGAACTCAGCTCTTCGAAAAGTTGCTCGTGTTCGACTTTCTAACGGTCAAGAAGTAAACGCCTATATCCCAGGAGAAGGACACAACCTCCAAGAGCACTCGATCGTTATGATCCGAGGAGGAAAGGTAAAAGATCTTCCGGGTGTGCGTTACCATATCGTTCGAGGACGCTACGATACGACCGGTATCGAATCGCGCCGACGTGGACGATCAAAGTACGGCACAAAGCGTCCTAAAGTTAAGAAATCCTAATATTTATTACTCCGTAGTACCGTCAAACCACACGGGAAGTCGCGAAAGCAAACGGAGAAACCCTACCTATGCGTGGAAAGCAAGCACCAGTCCGAATTACTCGTCCCGATTTTAAATACGGGAGCGTTGTTGTCTCTAAGCTCGTAAATTACGTTATGCACGACGGAAAAAAGACCGTCGCAGAGCGAATTGTTTACGATGCCTTTGACGTTATTGAAAAGAAAACGAAGCAAAAGTCGATCGACGTGTTTGATACGGCGATGAAGAACGTGATGCCAGCCGTCGAAGTAAAATCAAAGCGTGTCGGAGGAGCGAACTACCAGATTCCAGTTCCAGTACGCGGAGAGCGCCGACAGGCTCTCGCGTTCCGATGGATGCTCGCCGCCGCACGCGCCCGAAAAGGAAAGCCAATGGCGGAAAGACTCGCGACCGAAATTATGGACGCGGCAAACAATGAAGGATCGGCGGTAAAGAAGCGACAAGACGTCCAAAAGATGGCCGACGCAAACCGCGCCTTCGCCCACTTCGCACGACGCTAACCTTTATCAAAACGTTTATCATATGCCTCGAGACTACTCCTTAGACAAGACACGAAACATTGGAATCATTGCGCACATTGACGCTGGTAAGACAACGACAACCGAGCGCGTGCTCTTCTATACGGGAAAGAAGCACAAAATTGGAGAAGTACACGAAGGAGAGGCAACGATGGACTGGATGGAGCAAGAGCAGGAGCGTGGAATTACGATTACAGCTGCCGCGACGACCTGTTTCTGGAAGGATCACCGAATTAATATTATCGATACCCCTGGACACGTAGACTTCACTGTTGAAGTTGAGCGTTCGCTTCGTGTTCTTGACGGAGGTGTAACGGTATTTGATGGAGTTGCGGGAGTTGAGCCACAATCTGAAACTGTTTGGCGACAAGCGGATAAGTATAAAGTTCCTCGAATTTGTTTCATTAACAAGCTCGACCGAACAGGTGCCGACTTTTACAAGGACGTACAGTCAATCCGAACGCGACTTACCCCAAACGCTCACCCAATCCAACTTCCAATCGGAACAGAGGATAAATTCGAAGGAATTATCGATTTGTTTACGATGAAGGCGCACATGTACCGCGACGACGAGGGAAAGAAGATCGACGAAATCGAAATTCCTGCGGATTACGCGGAAAAGGCGAAGGAATGGCGTGCGCGTCTTGTAGAGGCAATTGTTGAAAACGACGAAGTCGCGATGGATAAGTATCTTTCGGGTGAAGAGATCCCGATGGACGAGCTTAAGCGTATTTTGCGTAAAGCGACCCTTTCTCTCAATATTTTCCCAGTACTTTGCGGATCGGCGCTTAAAAACAAGGGAGTGCAAGCAATGCTTGACGGTGTTGTTGCCTACCTTCCGTCTCCGCTTGACGTTCCTCCGGTACAGGGATTTGATCCGGATGAACCGGAAAAGATTATTGAACGAAAGACCTCGGATAGTGAACCGTTTTCCGCTCTTGCGTTTAAGATTGCGGCTGATCCGTTCGTTGGAAAGCTCGCTTTCTTCCGTGTGTACTCCGGGTCCCTTAAGGCAGGTTCTTATATTTTAAACTCGAGCACCGGTCAAAAAGAGCGAATTTCTCGAATTGTTCGACTCCACGCCAACTCGCGTGAAGATGTTGAAGAGGTGTATGCAGGAGAAATTGCCGCGGCTGTAGGACTTAAAGGAACGTTTACCGGACACACGATGTGTGACCCGGATCACCCAATCGTCCTTGAGTCGATTACCTTCCCAGAGCCGGTTATTTCGCTTGCGCTTGAGCCTGCGACGAAGGCTGACCAAGAGAAGCTTTCGATGGCGCTCCAAAAGCTTGCCGAAGAAGATCCGACATTCCGAGTTCGAACCGATGAAGATACTCTTCAAACAATTATTTCGGGAATGGGAGAACTTCACCTTGAAATCATTGTTGACCGAATGAAGCGTGAATACGGCGTAACCGCAAATGTTGGACGCCCACAAGTAAGCTATCGAGAAACGATTCGACAGTCGGCGGAAGGAGAAGGAAAATACGTAAAGCAATCCGGAGGACGTGGACAGTATGGTCATGCCTGGGTACGCGTTGAGCCGGCGACGGGTCCGGACGCACTTCCTTTCGAATTCGTTGACGAAGTAAAGGGAGGAGCGATTCCTCGCGAGTATATTGCTCCAGTTGGAAAGGGAGCAAAAGAAGCGCTTGAGCGCGGAATTATCGCTGGATACCCAATGATTAACGTAAAGGTAACGGTTTTTGACGGTTCCTACCACGACGTTGACTCGAATGAAGCGGCCTTTAAGATGGCTGGTTCGCTCGCGGTACAAGAAGCGGTAAAGAAAGCAAAGCCGGTTATTCTTGAGCCGATGATGAAAGTTGAGGCGGTTACCCCTGAAGATTTCATGGGTACAGTCGTTGGAGACTTGAACTCAAAGCGAGCACAAATCCAAGAGATGGGCGACCGAGGAAACGTAAAGACGGTTCTCGCGATCGTGCCACTTTCCGAAATGTTCGGATATGCGACGAGCCTTCGCTCGATTACGCAGGGACGCGCGAGCTATTCGATGGAGTTCTACGAATATCAAGAAGTTCCGTCTAACGTCGCGACCGAAATTATCGCAAAACGAAAAGGATAAGAGAAAACGCCCAAAACGGGCGTTTTTTTCGTATTGACGGACTCGAAAGATCCGTTAAGATGCGGGGTATATGGCATATCCACGACTCGAGCGTTTAATTCAAATCGCGAATAAAACCGGAGCACCGGTTATTATCGCGGGCGACCGTGAGGAGGATG
The DNA here is from genome assembly GCA_964491425.1 of uncultured Gammaproteobacteria bacterium. Taxonomy (GTDB): domain Bacteria; phylum Patescibacteriota; class Patescibacteriia; order UBA9934; family UBA9934; genus CAYFMS01. Next base: position 5,763 of record CAZBFR010000011.1, on the reverse strand, counting down.
AACCACAAGTCCTGCTTCCGCTCTCGGTCTTTGAGGAGCTAATCGATCACGACCATGATCATGACCATGGGTTTGAAGGGGAGGTATCGCTTCCCGAGCCGGAAACCTTAAAAACCCCTGTAAATGAAGAGGATTTTGAGGTCCCTACCCTTGAGGAAATCCAAGAAAAAGAGCCAACTGTAGCCCCATTTGGCGAGGAACAGTTCTATCTTGAGCCGATAGAATAGAGTTTCTACGGTAAAGACTTGCGCTTTTTCAAGGCATTTGGTATACTTTTCGCACTTAAATTAACACACTATGGCCGAACTATTTGATCGCTCAAAGCCACACGTAAACGTCGGAACCATTGGTCACGTCGACCATGGTAAGACAACGCTTACTGCAGCGCTTTCTATTCTTTACTCACCTTCGAACCAAAAGAAGGATTACAGCCAAATCGACAACGCTCCTGAAGAGCGAGAGCGTGGTATTACGATTAATACCTCGCACGTTGAGTACGCGTCTGAAGCGCGACACTACGCACACGTTGACTGTCCAGGACACGCTGACTACGTAAAGAACATGATTACGGGAGCCGCTCAAATGGACGGAGCGATCCTTGTTGTTTCGGCAGCAGACGGTCCAATGCCACAAACGCGAGAGCACATTCTTCTCGCGCGCCAAGTTGGTGTTCCATACATCGTTGTTTTCCTTAACAAGGTTGATATGGTTGATGATCCAGAACTTATCGACCTCGTCGAGGAAGAAGTTCGAGATCTTTTGAAGAAATACGAATATCCTGGAGATACAACCCCGATTATTCGAGGTTCAGCGCTCAAGGCTGTAGAAGGTGACGCGACGGCTCAAGAGTCGATCAAGTCGCTTATCAAGGCGCTTGACGAGTACATCCCAGAGCCAGTTCGAGATACGGCAAAGCCGTTCTTGATGCCAATCGAAGACGTTTTCTCGATCGAAGGACGAGGAACCGTTGTAACGGGACGTATCGAGCGAGGAATGGTTAATTTGAACGACGAAGTTGAAATGGTTGGACTCCGCGACACCGTGAAGACGGTTGTGACCGGAATCGAAATGTTCAACAAGCAACTTAACGAAGGAAAGGCTGGAGACAATGCCGGACTTCTTCTTCGAGGTATTAAGAAAGAAGACGTTGAGCGAGGAATGGTTCTCGCAAAAACGGGTTCTGTAAAGCCACACACAAAGTTTGAAGCGGAAATTTACGCTTTGACGAAGGAAGAAGGTGGACGACACAAGCCGTTCTTCAAGGGCTACAAGCCACAATTCTACATCCGAACAACGGACGTAACGGGTGAACTCGTAGAGCTTCCAGCAGGAACCGAAATGGTTATGCCAGGAGACACGGTTAACACGACTATCCAACTTATCTCACCAGTTGCTATTGAAGAGCAAATGCGCTTTGCGATCCGCGAGGGTGGACGAACTGTTGGAGCTGGAGTTGTAACAAAAATTGTTGAGTAATAATGTCAAATAGGAAAGGGCTTCGGCCTTTTCCTTTTTGCTGAATCGTTCTTTCTATGAATGCTAAAACAAACACTTCGGAGGAAGTTAAACAACGAATTCGTATCAAGATCCGCGCCTATGATCACAAGATCATCGACACGGCTACGGATACGATCGTAAAGACGGCGCAACGAACGGGAGCGAGTATTCTCGGTCCAGTGCCTCTTCCAACCGAAAAGCGACGCTACACGGTAAACCGATCGACGTTCGTCCATAAAAAGTCACGCGATCAGTACGAGATGCGCATTCATAAGCGCTTGATCGATATCGTTAATCCGACCGAGGGAACAATGGATGCTCTTATGACCTTGAACCTTCCTTCCGGAGTCGACGTTGAAATCAAAATGTAATAAACGCCCCTTGGGGCAGCCGGTTTTGACCCGGCGAGAGGTGGAGGTCTCTCGCGGGTTCAAAACCAAAAACGTTCTTGAGTCGAACCGAGTATAAGATCTCTACGGAGAAAACCTACTCGCCGCTTCTTCCAAGAATAGAAAGGAACCGAGTCCATTAATTAACCACATCATTCTCAAAATCACGGAGGAGAAATTTGAGAACTAGAAGCTGTTTTCTATCAAGTGATGGATAACGTCTTCTGGTTTTTTGTACGGCATACTTTGCCGCGACCAGGCCTAATGAATAATATGAAAGTCCTCTTAGGGAAAAAGTTGGAAATGACGCAAGTCTTTAAGACTGACGGAACGGTTGTACCGGTGACCATGATTCAAGCTGGTCCATGTACGATCACCGCGGTCAAAACCCAAGCAAACGGCGCACGCGCTGTGGTATTGGGATTCGGTGAAGCGAAGCATCTCGCAAAACCACAAAAAGGTGAGTTTGGAGATCTTGGTAGTTTCTCCGATTTAAAGGAGGTCGCAACGGATGATACGTCACTCGAGCGAGGTAAGGTCTTAGATGTTACGGTATTTACGGAAGGCGAAAAGATCGATGTGATCGGAACGTCAAAGGGTAAGGGATTCCAAGGTGTTGTTAAGCGCCATGGCTTCCACGGTCATCCTTCGACTCACGGACACAAAGATCAGCTCCGTAAGTCGGGATCGATTGGAGCCGGTGGAATCCAACGCGTGTTCAAGGGAATGCGCATGGGAGGACGCATGGGATCTGATCGTGTCACTGTAAAGAACCTCGAGATCGTAGCCGTTGATACAAAAAATAATTTACTTGCGGTTAAAGGTGCGGTACCGGGAAGCCGGGGAAGCCTCGTCACCGTCGTCGCAACTGATGGAAATGTATGGCAGAAGTAACCCTCTATACACGAACAGGTGAAAAACAAGGAAGCGTTAAGTTAAACGATGCATTGTTTGCTGTTCCTGCGACGTCAACATTGATTCACGACGCGGTTCGCGCGCAAGAAACAAATGGACGCACTGTCTACGCACATACGAAAGATCGTTCAGAAGTTGCTGGAACGGGAAAAAAGCCTTGGAAGCAAAAGGGAACGGGACGAGCTCGTCACGGTTCACGCCGATCACCAATTTGGATTGGTGGAGGTATCACTTTTGGACCAAATGCATTCCGAAACTTCTTCTTGAAGATTAACAAAAAGGCACGCCGAAAGGCTCTTGCGATGGCACTTACCGATAAGGTTGCAAACAATGCACTTCTTGTCGTTGAAAGCTTTGAGCTTGACGCAAACAAGACAAAGTCGGTTAGCGCTTTGAAGCAAGCACTTCCTGTTGTTGGAAAGTCCGTTCTCTTTGTTACCTCAAAAGATGATGTAGCGGTACGACTTGGAGCGAAGAACATGGAAAAAACGTCAACACTCTTTAGCCAGAGCTTGAACGTTCGTGACGTGTTGAAATATGACACAATCATCGTTTCAAAGAAGTCGCTCGACGAATTAACGGCGATGTACGCAAACTAATATGAGTATTCTCGATCGATTCAAGAAGCAAGGCGAGCAACCTATGGAGGAATCCGCCACTTCGAAAGCAAAAAAGTCGGAAGGTAAAACCGCGAAAAAGCCGGCGGCAAAGAAAGCAAAAGCGCCGGAAGCGAAAAAGACCGTTAAAGGAATGACAAAGCAAACCGCTGAAGTTCTTCTTCGACCGGTTATTTCGGAGAAGACGGCGCGTCTTTCCGAGGCAAGCGTAATCGCCTTTGAAGTACGAAAGAGCGCAACGCGTATCGAAGTACAAAAAGCGTTCGCTGCTGTTTACGGAGTGCGCCCAGTTCGCGTCAACATTATTAATGTACGCGGTGCTGCCGTGCGCTTTGGTCGAACAATGGGACGACGAAGCAATGTAAAGAAGGCGATGATCTTCCTTCCAAAGGGTTCTAAGGTAGATATTTTTGAAGGCGTCTAATATGAGTATCAGAATTTACAAGCCAACATCGGCCGGTCGTCGCAATTCAAGCGTACAATCGTTCAAAGATGTAACAACAAAGAAGCCGTTAAAGAAGCTTACCGTTGCACGTAAGGAATTCGCGGGACGAACGGGTGGAAAAATCACCGTTCGACACCGAGGAGGTGGAGCGAAGCAACGCGTACGCGTAATCGACTGGAAGTTCGATAAACTCGATATCCCGGCGACCGTTCAAACGATCGAGTACGATCCAAATCGTGGAGCTCGTATCGCGCTCGTTGCCTACGCGGACGGAGAGCGACGCTACGTGCTCGCACCGGCTGGTCTCGAAGTAGGGATGCAAATCGTTGCGTCGAAGTCCAAGGGTGATCCAAAGCCGGGAAATCGATTCACGCTCGCGGTTATTCCGGAAGGAATGGCGATCTACAACATCGAGTTGCAACCAGGACGAGGTGGACAGATGGTTCGAGGAGCTGGAGGAAGTGCGCTTCTTCTCGCAATCGAGGGAGATTTCGCAACAATCCAACTTCCGTCGGGCGAGGTACGAATGGTGCCTTCGACCTGTATGGCGAGTATCGGAAACGTTTCGAACCCTGACTGGCGACTTGTTCGCTGGGGAAAGGCGGGACGAACGAGACACCGAGGATTCCGCCCAACCGTTCGAGGAAAGGCAATGAACCCGGTAGACCACCCACACGGAGGAGGAGAGGGACGAAACTCAATCGGTCTCAAGAATCCAAAGACTCCGAAGGGTAAGCCGGCTCTTGGTGTGAAGTCACGCCGAAAGCGATCGTCTGATGCATTGATCATCCGACGCCGAAATAAGAAGAATAACTAATTTATGTCACGAAGCTTGAAAAAAGGACCATACGTTGACGCACGTCTTATGGAGAAGGTCGCGAAAAGCACCCCAACGGGAGCTGCGATTAAGACCTGGGCGCGCGCTTCAACCATCACTCCAGAGATGGTCGGGTTTACCATTGCCGTTCATAATGGTCGTGAACATATCAAGGTGAAGATCGTGGAAAACATGGTCGGTCACCGACTTGGCGAATTTGCTCCAACACGACGATTTACACGTCATGGAGGAAAAGTTGCTGAGGTTGCGGCAAAATAGCGATATCATATGCAAGCTAAAGCAGAAGCAAAATTCATCCGCATGTCTCCACGAAAGACGCGACTTGTCGTGAACTTGGTGCGAGGAATGTCGATCGAAAAAGCACGTCTCCAATTGCAGTTCTCAACCAAGGCCGCGGCTAAGCCGGTTCTTAAGGTCTTGAACTCTGCAGTTGCGAACTTGGTGAACAACCAAAAGGGAACGGCGGACGGACTCGTAGTCGCGCAAGCGTTTGTGAATCCAGGTCCCGTCATTCACCGCGTAACTCCTCGAGCACAGGGTCGCGCAACTCCAATTCGTAAGCGCATGTCTCATATCACGATTGTCGTTTCAAACGATGCTCCGGTTGAGAAGGTGGCTAAGAAGGCGGTTAAATAATCGATGATATGGGTACAAAAATTCATCCAAAAGCATTCCGTCTCCAAACGATTTACGGTTGGGACTCAAAGTGGTTTGCCGGAGCGGCAAAATTCATTCCATTCCTTCGAGAGGACGTTCGTATTCGCGCGTTCCTTAAGAAAGAGTTGAAGGATGCAGGCGTTGACATGGTCCTTATCGATCGAAACGCAGAAAAGGTTACCGTTACGATTACCGCGGCGAAGCCAGGATTTATCATTGGACGCGCCGGAGCGGGAATCGAAGATCTCAAAAAGAAACTCGTTTCGAATTTCTACCGAGGTCGTCGAGTAGCGCTTAACTTGAATATTCAAGAAGTCGCAAAGCCAGCTCTTTCCGCAGCGATCGTTGGTCAACAAATCGCGCAGGAAACGGAGAAGCGTATGCCTTTCCGCCGATCGATGAAGA